>CAZHQV010000083.1:0-9846 GCA_964534285.1 uncultured Dehalococcoidales bacterium | reverse complement strand
GTGAAGGAAATCTCGCAGATACGGAACTAAGCATATACCAAAAGAATCCCTACTTCAAGGACATAGTTGGGCGCAGTGGGAGAATGGGAGAGTCTGAACTATGCGACCCTGAGCTGAGGAAGAATCGATAAGGAATCATTTTTGGCCCAATTGCCACAGCAATGTGAATAACAACAGAAGAAGGTAAGTTCTGATGTCACCTGATAAGTCAGACTGAGATAGAAGATAGCGGAAAACGTCCGAAACAACCCTAACAGTCTCCGCGAAAGGCTCAAGAATGTATTCCTGACCGCTTTGGGGGTTTACAGCCGGCATGAACAACGCTAACATTGAATTTCACAGCGGAGGGAAATGACAATGGCCTATCGGGATGTTATTACAGTGGCATGCGCTAATATTCACCAACTTCCGGGCGATAGGGCTGATAACCTCATAACGTTCAAAAACTTCATCCGCGAAGCCGCCAGCAAGGGCGGCAACCTTATCATCTTCCCTGAAATGTCTCTTACCCCTGCCGGCGCCCCGGCCATCGGCCCCAGCAACCCAATACTAGACATGCACCAGGTTGCGGAAACGATACCTGGGCCTTCGACAGATGAGTTGGCCAGGGAGGCGCGAGACCACGACATATATATTGTAGCTGGCATGCTTGAGAAGGATACAACTAATCCAGGCATAATTTACAATACAGCACTGGTAATTGGTCCGGAAGAAGGCTTAATCGGAGCCTATCGCAAAGTTCACCTCTTTAAGACGGAGAAGTCCTATGCTACTCCCGGGAAGGAGTTGCCGGTGTTCGAAACAAGATATGGGCCAATAGGGGTGCTAATCTGCTCTGATTTCTACTGCTATCCTGAGACGGCAAGGACCTGCGCTCTTAAAGGAGCGCGGCTAATTGCTCTTCCTACAGCCGTCATGGTCACCATCCGAGACCTCCAGGGAAATATTTCGATCTATGAAGGAGCTACGGAGCTAGTACCTGACATCATAAGAGTCCGAGCCTACGAAAACCACATCTACATCGCGGCAGCCAATGCGGTAGGTGCTTCGCACCTCGGTTACAGGGCTTTCGGCAAGAGCATGATTGTCGGCCCGGACCCTCCAGGTTCCTTTTCTGTAAGGTTCTTCGCCGGTCCAGCAAGCCAGGTTGAGGATGAACTCATAATAGCAACTCTGGATCTGAAGGCGATGGATAAGGCACGACGGCGGCTATGGGAAAACCGCTTCCCGCAGGCCTATGGAGCCATAACTCAGCGTCAGTGAGCTACTAAGCCTTGTCCTGAATGTATGTAAGATAGCCAGACCTTGCGCTTCGCCAAAGCTAGCCTTCGCTTACCGCATATTCAATCGTTTCGTGGTTGAAGACACCAATTTCAGTGCGTTTCGCACCTGGCCCCACAGGCTACACCCATTCAGCCAGCACTAGAGCTGCCCTATTCAGTTTGCTTTCCAGACTGCCGCCATGATGGCGAATTGATCTTATGTATTGAAGGCTCGCCGTTTCCTAACACACTGGCACACTTGAGGTTGCCTATCGGGATTCGCACCCTTGCAGACAGGCTAAGCCCGAGGGAACCCACAGCCCTGTCGGTGTAATCATAAGCGATGTTATAATCTAGATAACCAATGGGGATACCATCCAAATTGATGTGGGAGGGAAGACATGGATATGGCAAGATATGAGATCTCGACGGACAAACTGCGCTGGGAGTGCGACCCTGCTGTGTTTGACTTCGACTGCACCAAGGACCTGGCACCGTTGGCCGAGTTCGTTGGTCAGGACAGGGCAATACGCGCCATTGAGTTCGGCCTGTCCATGAATCGCGATGGCTACAACATTTATGTAGCTGGGCTCACTGGAACAGGCAAGACCTCCGCTGTGAAGACCTACATCAAGAAGCTGGTCGAGGAGAGGCAGGCCAAGGAGCAAGTATCTCGCCCGGAGGATTGGTGCTATCTCTACAACTTCACCGATGCTGATCGGCCGCAGATACTAAATCTGCCCCAGGGAAAGGGCAAGATGTTCAGGGAGCAGATCGGCAACTTGTTGCAGAGGCTCAAGGATGAGCTGGCGAGGGCTTTTTCGAGTGAGGATTACCAGGCGCAGAGGAAAAGCATCGCGGAGGGAAGCCAGGCGGAGCAGGCGAGAATATTGGAAGAGTTGAGAGAGGAGGCACAGCGTCAAGGCTTCCTGCTTCAGATGACTCCGGTGGGGCCAGCCCTAATTCCCCTGGTAGAAGGAAAGCCTGTATCTCAGGGTGAGTTCATGGCGTTGGAGGAGTCAGTGCGGAAGGACCTGGAGGCAAGACGCGCTGAATTGTTGAAGAAGCTGAAAGCAAGTCTTGAGAGTGTTCAAGAGCTGGAGAGACAGACAACGGAGAAGCTGCAGAATTCCGACAAGGACGTAGCCGATTTCACTGTCTCGCGACTCTTTGATGCCCTGATGCAGGAGTATCAAGAGTCGATACAGATCACTCAGTATCTCACTGATCTGAGGTCCTACACGCTGGATAACCTGGATTCATTCAAGGAGGGACAGGAGCGGGCGCAGACGGCCGTTGGCGCAGCTGTTGGGTTCATTATGCCCGGCCGAGATGTCTTTCTGCCCTTCGAGGTAAACGTATTCGTGGACAATAGCGGCACTGAAGGACTGCCGGTAATCATTGAGTCCCATCCCAACTATGCTAACCTGTTTGGCAAGATTGAGAGGCGATTCCTTTTGGGTGGCTATCTCAGCGACCACAGCATGTTGAAATCCGGGGCCCTTCACGTGGCGAATGGCGGTTATCTGCTGCTGAGCGCCAGGGATGTCCTGACCAACCCTGGCGTGTGGCCGACCTTGAAGCGGGCTATTAAGACCAAGGAGCTGCGCATAGAGGACCCATTCGAGCAGTTCGGTCTCATCGCACCCCAGGGGCTGAGGCCGCAACCAATGCCGATAGACGTCAAGATAGTCCTCATTGGCGATGGCATCCTGTACCAGTTGCTATCCATGTATGATGAGGACTTCTGGGAAATCTTCAAGGTTAAGGCCGACTTCAACTTTGAGGTGGACAGAACCACGGAGAATATGAGGGCGCTTGCTGCTTTCATCGCCAGTTGCTGTGAGGAGCCGGGAAGGAATCACTTCGACCGAACCGGAGTAGCCAAGATGGCAGAGTATGCCTCTCGGATGGTGGATGACCAAGAGAGGCTGTCCTCCAGATTCGCCCAGATCAAGGAACTGGTGGAAGAAGCGCAATACTGGTCACAGAAGGATAGCGCTTCGCTGGTATCTGGACAGCACGTGGAAAAAGCGGTTGAGGAGAAGCTCTTCCGGCATAACTTGCCTGATGAGCGAATCAGGGACATGATAGAGCGGGGTACTATCATGATAGACGTTGACGGTGCAGTTGTAGGCCAGGTCAACGGCCTAAGTGTCTATAGCTTAGGCGACATAACATTCGGCAAGCCATCCCGCATAACATGTAAGACTTTCCTAGGACGTGGAGGCGTGGTTAACATTGAGAGGGAGTCTCAACTCAGCGGCAGAATCCATGACAAGGGTGTTCTCATCCTGAGCGGCTATATGGGATGGAAGTATGCACAGGACCATCCCCTTTCTCTCTCTGCCAGTCTCTGTTTTGAGCAGTCCTATGAAGGTGTGGAGGGCGATAGCGCCTCTTCTACAGAGCTGTACGCCCTGCTGTCCAGCCTATCAGGCGTATCCATAAAGCAGAATATCGCAGTCACCGGCTCGGTGAACCAAAGGGGGGAAATTCAGCCTATCGGCGGAGTTAACCAGAAAATAGAGGGCTTCTTCCGGGTCTGCGAAGCCAAGGGACTCAATGGAGAGCAGGGAGTGATGATACCCCACCAGAATCTGAGAAACCTGATGTTGCGACAGGAAGTGGTAGACAGCGTCAGGCAGGGCAAGTTTCACATATATGCCGTAAGCACCATTGATGAAGGTGTGGAGGTCCTCACGGGGGTGGAGGCCGGGGAGAAAAGGGAAGACGGTAGCTATCCCGAAGGGAGTATCAATTGCGAGGTAGACAAACGCCTGAAGGAAATGGCGGCAAAGCTAAGGCACTTCTATGGCCCTCCCGCTGAGGAGAAGAAGGAAGCGCAGACCTAAGGTTACAAGCCACCGGTCCTGAAGAGTCCCCAGTGAAAGTGCCAGCATTGCCTAGGTGATACTCACCATGATCAGCGCCTGTACGCTGTGCGTCAGGCAACCGGTGCACGCCACGGATTTTCCGCTTGCAACTGTCTGTGGAGTCCACGCCACAAGGAGTTGGCTAGCTCGTGTGAGGTGAGGGACGCCAAAGTCGCTTCCTATGATATTGATGGTTTCAGGTGTTGTCCAAGGCTTCCGCATGCCGCCGCGTTGCGTGAAGAGTCCAGCAACCAACCGGCCACATGATTCAAGACTCGTTTCCTATTCGGGTAGATTCGGAAACAGACTATTGCCTTCTGGCAAAAACGTGATTGTCCAGATATTCGTGGAACTTGTCGCTTCTAATTGCTTCAACATAGCCTCTTATGTGTTCGTAATCAGCATCATGAAGCCCGTAGCAAGACGTGGGGTAGGCGCCATTTGGCAGATGTACCACCGCCTCCACATACGGATAAGGCAATGTAGTCTTGTATGGCTCAAGCCTTATCATCTCACAATCAACAATCTCCTCCACCGACACTATCACTTTCTTCGCTGCTCTTACTTTCCAAACGTCTTCAAACCTGCCACCCCATATTTGAACGTTGCCGTGGATATCCGCCCGTTGCGCGTGAATCAGCGTAACATCTGGCTCGATAGCCTTCACGGCTACTATGTCCTCACCACTAAACGGGTCTTTGATGACTCTATAGTTTCCATCCTGAATGCCGACGTTAAGAAGGTCGGTGCCAAAAAGCCCTCTGATTGGGATGAAGGGGATTCCCATGGCTGCAGCGCGGAATCCGTTGAGCACGGCACCGCACGTGTCCTCAATCAATTCCAGTTTCCCCGCCTCGGCTGCTTTTCGAAAGTTTAAGGCAAATCCAAGCAATTCAAACCCAAGCATAGCGAATCGAACACTTCCTACAACACCTGCGCCAATGAGAAGGTCGAAGCCTATGGCAGGTTCCCTATCTACAAGTCTGAGGTCTTTCTTGCCCTGCCTGATGATTTCTCTGACGAGTTCCATAGGAACTCTGTGAAAGGAAACCCCTCCAAGGGTTAGCAAATCACCATCTTTGACAAGCCCTATTGCCTCGTCCAAGCTCATCAATTTCTCTTTCAATTATCGCCTCCTTTTAGAATTGCTTCTCGCATAGTATCTCAGATATCCCGTACGCAAGAATTGACTTAGTTATGGGAACTGTTTTCTCAATCTGCTCCTCGCTGTGTTACCATTTGCTTGAGTGATCGTGTCGCGTTATTATCTTACCACCTTGTCGAGAGAAATGCGTGGTATCGTTCTTGGTTTTGTGCGTCGCACAGTCAAGGTCATTGGCTGAACTCCAGCTATTACAATGCCGGAACCACCTGGCTCTTCGATTTCATACCCTGGCGTCATCATCTGGCTGCTTACGTCAAGATGTAACCAGAAGTGCTGCCACTGCTGTGCAGCAAGTTCTCTTGTTGGTAAGGAACTCAATAAGGGCCAGGGCTTGGGGGGTTGTGGAAAGCGCCTCCAGAGGAGGGTGAAGCATATCGGCTTTTCGGGTGGCGACGTTCTCCTTTGCCAGCACGCTCTAGGCACAGTAGAATGAGCCTCCGGACTGGGATGAGCACCAGTGACCCGTTGCGCCCTCGTGTGGCTGGTCCAGTCTAGGGAATTAAGCATCATGGAAAAGCTCGTCAGGGGGGTGAGCAGACTGGGCATCGAGCTCAATGCTAGCCAGGTGAGGCAATTCGAGCTCTATTATCAGGAGTTGATAGACTGGAACAAGAGGCTTAACCTCACCACTGTAACAGACTATGAGGAGGTTCAAACAAAGCACTTTCTCGATTCTCTGACGGTAACCTTAGCTCTGAAGGAAGAAGAAATAAGGCAGCCGAATTTCAGTATTATTGATGTGGGCACGGGCGCTGGATTTCCTGGCTTGCCACTCAAAATCCTCTTTGCTGAGCCAAGACTGGTGCTTCTCGATTCCATGGCTAAGAAAACAGTTTTCCTTCGCCATGTTATTGAGCAACTGGAGCTAGACAACGTGGAAATAGTAGTCGGAAGGGCTGAGGAAATAGCTCACCAGCCACTATATCGCCAGCGATTTGCTTTAGCCCTTTGTCGAGCTGTCGCTTCGTGTGCTACATTGGCCGAGTTAGGCTTACCGTTCTGCAAGATTGGCGGAAAGTTCGTAGCGCAGAAGAAGGGGGACATCGGTCAGGAAATAGACAAGGCGGCCAAGGCTATTGCCACTCTAGGAGGCAAATTGGACCAAGTAAAGGAAATACGGCTGGAGGAACTCGGCGATGTGCGCTATTTAGTAATAGTTGATAAAATAGATTCCACGCCGGAGAAATATCCCCGCCGTTCCGGGGTACCAAAGCGACGTCCAATCTAGGAGGTGAATAGATATGTGGCGTAGGAGAAGTTGGAGGTTTTCCTTTGGTTTTCCTCCTTTTGGTTTCTACTTTCGTGGATTCAGGCCATTCCCCAGCCGAGATGAGTACCTGAGCATGCTTGAGGAGTATAAGAAAGACCTGGAGGAGGAATTGCAGGAGGTGGACAAGGAGATGGAGGAGGTTAGAAAAAGCTCTTAGTCCGAATGTCCAAGAATCTTGTTTGTCATTCTGAGGCTGAAGGAAGTGGAGCGGAGGAGTACCTCTCGCGCATCCATGACTAGTTAATGAACTCGCTCCTCTTTCCTGACCATTGCAGCTGAACAATGAGGCTGAATAGAAGAACCGTACGGAACCCTTGACGTGCTTGTGGGTTCCTGACACAATGGACACAACCAGCACATTGAGAGGTGGGGAACATGGCGAGAGAGGTTGTGGGAATCCTGGTGAGCATCATCCTGATAGGGGTGGTGGTAGCTGGGTGTGGCATTGGAGCAGCGACTGATCCGTCCAAGACGGCGATAGAGGGGCCCAGCACGTGGAGCCTCGAGGCTCTGGGGTATTCGGATTTGGTATTCCCCTGCCAGAAATCACGTGAATCCATTTCGGTTCAATTTGTGCTGCCGGAGGACGCTGCTCAAGGCCCGGAGAACTGGTATATCCTTAATCTGCATTTTTCCATTGAGTTCAGCGAGGAGTGCAAAGTCGCCGATCCTTCTTCCTACGGGCGCACGTATGTAAGCGCAGGAACAAATGGCTACACCTGTGCCCAGATCAAGTTCATAAATGAAGAAGAGGATGGCGAGATAGTCATTAAGTGGGGCACAGGCTCCGAGAACCTGCTGGGCCCGAGTACCGATTCCACCACTTCCCTGGAAATAGAGGATGTCCAATTCGCCAATTACCTTCGAACACTGGGCGTCTTACCGGGCAAGAATGTTCTGACTGTCACCCTGGAACAATATGATGGGGCTAAGGTAGAGAGCCTGATAATCTTTGCCGACTCAGGCATAGAGTGCACGCTCCAGCCCCCCTCGTGGTGGGAGCAGGAACACGATATTCCCCCCGGCATGGTGCCGCCCACAAAGCTGACGGAGGAGGAAGAAGCCAGAGCGCTGGACATAGTGCTGAGCGATCCCAGGGTACAGGAACTGCTGGAAGGAAGAGGCTATGCTGTGGATAGAATTGGCAGCCAGAGCTTTTCTGACCCGCCCGACGCGGTTAAGGTGGATATTCGTTTTGATACGGTGCATGAAATCGAATATGACTGGCCCTGGCCGCCAGGGGAGGAGCGACATCTCAAGGAAAGGGTACGAGTAATCACCATAGAGCTCAGCCTGGAAGAGGGAAAGGTTATGGGGATATCACCGTGGAAGCAGCCTTGGATTACCGCAGGCCTCCCTCCTGGGCCTTCCAAGATACCAAAGCTAACTGAGGAGGAAAAGGAGGAGGCAATACAAATAGCTCTGAAGGACGAGCATGTGCAGGAGCTGCTCCAGGGCAAAAACTACACCGTCAGAACGGTCGGTGTCTGGCATGAGGGGGAGGAAAAACTTGGGGCAGCGGTCGTAATAGGCTTTGACCAGGTCTACTTCATCGACTATAACTGGCCGAGGTGGGATTGTCAAAACGAGCAACGTGTCTATCTTCATAGGGCTGTTCACGTAGAAGAAATTGTGGCAACAGTTGATTTTCGAAGCGGAGAGGTGATCGAGGTGACAGATTCTCCAGTGCTGACCTCCAAGGAAGGAACGGGAGGGGGGCAGAATGATTAGAAGGGCTCTCTTTTCGCTCGGTCTGTTTCTTCGGCAGGGTTCCCTGCCTAGTAGCGCGATTTGCAGGTGTTCCTTGGTTGTTTGCAGCGGGAGGAGTGTCGCAGGATAGGTTGGCCTCCAGAGAGGTGCATTTAACAACGGGTCACAGCTGAGGGGTTGAGTTCGTAGTTCTAACAGAGGAGAAAGATGGCAAGAAAATTCGTGCTGGGAATGGTTGTTTTGGCGTTGACGATGTTTGCTTCACTATCATCCATTGAGGCAAAGGGTGAGCTGGAGGGGGTAAGTATTCCTGTCATAACACATATAGAAATACGCAATCCTGATATTGCCGCGAAATACGGCATCCCTGGATACCTCGAAATCCTGCCTGCCGCCTCCTCGGAGTCGCTGTACATCGGCAGGGGTGGGGAGGCAAACACGACCATCCTTCTCCACTTTGTTTCCTACACTGGTGAGCTCACCGAGATAGAGGTGAGCATAGACACGGAGGATACTCCTTCGGTTTCGGTATGCTATGGCATCCTGGATGCTGAGGGGAACGTCATCGCAAAGGGCGTCATTCGCGTTAATCAGCTTGTGAGCTATAGCCCCAGCGGGAACGTCGTGGTAAAGGCAGGCGAAACCCTGCCGGTTACCATGACCATTCGTGTTCCCGCCGACCTGCCGGAGAGGATTTCCTATTCATGGATTCCGCTGGAAGCCGTCGAAATCAGGACAGATGTCCCTCTGATTAGCGAAATAGGCAGATTGAAGGTGATGCTCGATGGATAAGAACAGTATCTTGGGTATTGTAGTCGGCTTAGCCCTGGTGCTTGCTCTTGTCACAGCACAGGTTAGCGCGGGGCGGCTTGACCTGCTCCCCGAATCTTGAATTCAGACGTTATACTATTCTTGCCTGAAGGAGAAAATAGCATCATTGGGTCTGGCGGAAGTGGCTTGACAGATTGAGGATATGGTCTCTCCAATAGACCTGCTCAGCCTACTTTGATTTTTCCCTATGCTTATTCTATAATCTCCTTGACATGGAAAAGGGCACCTGGAAAGCCAAGACAGGGCTGGCTCAGATGCTGAAGGGTGGCGTGATTATGGACGTGGTCAGCCGTGAGCAAGCCAAAATTGCCGAGGAAGCGGGCGCTTGCGCTGTCATGGCACTGGAGCGAGTGCCTGCCGATATTCGTGCTACTGGTGGAGTAGCCCGCATGGCTGATCCAAGTATAATTCTCGCCATAATGGAAGCAGTAAGCATTCCTGTGATGGCAAAATGTCGTATTGGGCACTTTGTTGAAGCCCAACTACTGGAGGCTTTGGGCGTTGATTTCATTGACGAATCTGAGGTGCTTACCCCGGCTGACGAAAGCCATCATGCGTGGAAACATGATTTTAAGGTTCCTTTTGTCTGCGGATGCCGTGACCTGGGGGAAGCGTTGCGTCGGATTGCCGAAGGGGCGGCTATGATCCGAACAAAAGGAGAGGCTGGAACAGGCAACATCGTTGAAGCTGTAAGACATATGCGGGCGGTTCAAGATGGAATTCGTAGGCTTC
>CAZHQV010000082.1:0-9869 GCA_964534285.1 uncultured Dehalococcoidales bacterium | reverse complement strand
CATGCCCCATGACTCCTGCGCCAATGACCGCAACCACCTTAATTCCTGAACTCATGATTCAATACCTCCTTTGTTGTTCCCCTTGCGCACAATACATGACACTTCCTCTGCGAAAGTGCAGAAGATTGGCAGGCCTTGCCCTCTCCACAGCGGTTAGCAGTCCAACCCCTCCGTTGGCCTGTCACGCCAATTATACCTTCGAACGGCGTCAAACTGGAAGCCCCGTACGCGCTGACACGATTGGAAACAAGGTGCTTTCCTCCTGCCATTCCGAGGCACCCGTTCCTGCCGTTATTGCAAGAAGCGCAAGCGACGAACGTGAGGCAATTCGCTTGACATTTCTCCACCGCTCTATCATAGTAGTTGATGCAAATGGTCTGCATCGGCATCTCAGGCGCCAAATCAGCCAGCTCATCTCACAGGCAAACAACAAGCCTTAGGCTGAACAAACCACCCTCGTATTGAGATATGGCAGCCCCCACTAGGCAAAAGAGAGGCACCCGGCAAGTGCTAAACAGCTCGAACCGGCGGGTGACAGTTCAGCCCACCCTGCTCCTCGATCTTCCTCGCCAGAGTGCCGGCCATCTGGATGCCTATGAGTTCTATCGTCAGTCACGAGAGAAGCATTCTGGGATTAGCCTATCGACAATCTATTGAAATCTGCAGCTGTTTCAGAAGCATTTTCGCAAGCTGAAGAAGACAGCAGATGTCATGAAATCATATGGGGAGGCCTCTTATGAAGAAATGGGTGATTCCAATCGTAGTGACGTGCCTGATTTGCTCAGCGCCAACTGGATGTGTGCAGCACGAAGCGCTAGTTGAGACCGCTGAAGCCGCTCAGGGCGATCTCATAATGACTGTTCCTGTGGAGGAGGGTCACTTAGAAATGCGTGATAAGGAATATCTGTCATTCGGCACTGTCGGAGAGGTAGCTGAGATAATGGTGGAAAAGGGGGATAAGGTGGTCAAGGATCAGGTACTGGCCAAGCTCGATGCTCGCCCACTGGAACTAAATGTAGAGATGGCTGAAGCTAGATACGAAATGGCCCAAAACAGCCTTAAGCAAACAATATATCCGCATTACACCTATACTTACAGCACGGACCTCCCCGGGGTCTGGCTAGCCCTTGAGGAGATTCAGGATAATCTGGAGGAGGCCCAAAGGCTCCTGGAACAAGGGCAAATTGATGGGGTACAAGCCTTGCTGGAGTTGGCTGAGCAGGACACATCCAAGGCGCAAGAAAAATCACACGCCAGGGTATGGGCGCTGCCCCTGAGCGTTAAGTTGGCGGAACTACAAGCGGACGAAGCCCGAGCGGCCTTAGACCTGGCCAAGCTGGAGTTAGATAAGGCGACGATTACTGCCTCTTTTGATGGCGTCATAGCTGACGTCTACATACATGTGGGACAACACCTTTCAACCATGACGCACACCACTCCGGCGATCTACCTGGTTGATCCTTGTCACATGGAAATGAATGCCGATATTGATGAGTCCGACATTTCATGGGTTAGGCGGGGTCAGGAAGCCATTGTCACCCCTGATGCCTTGCCTCACAAACAGTTGAAGGGAAAGGTGACATTCATCTCCCCAACAGGCAAGGTCTGGGAAGATGAGGTGTCCTACGAGACTATCATCACTTTGGAGAATGTCGCTGAAGAGCTTAGAGACGGCATGAGTGCTACTGCTGAAATCATCATTGACCAGCGCCATAACGTATTGCTCGTACCCAATCGAGCTATCCAATGGTCTCCGGGGAACCCCTGGGTAGAAGTTGTCACCAACAATGAGACTAAGAAAATCTCAGTGGCTCTAGGCCTAAGCGATGGCATGCATACCGAAGTCCTGTCAGGGTTAGAAGAGGGAGAAGAAGTCGTGCTGCTGAAGTCAACCTAATTCCGACTTTGGACCGACAAGTGCTTGCACTGAATTACGCAACTGAAGTCTAGAAAGAGGACGTACGAAAGCTGTGGCTTCCAGCAAAATGGGGTACCGCACTCCTTAACTGAGTGACAGAATGAACATCTTTGAAAGGCTGGTGAAGGCGACGACCCACCACCCGATAATAACGATATTGATCGTATTGGCCATAACTGCTCTGGCATTGATTCCAGCTTCAAGTTTCACCATAACAAGCAGCGTGGAGGGGTTCTTCGAGTCTGATGACCCCGACGTCCTCGCTGCTGAAGAAGTCAAAGCGCGATTTGGAGAGCCTGATGTAGTAGCAGTGGTAATAGACTGCTCCCAGTCAAGTAGTTCTGCTGCCAAGGCGTACGCCAAAGCACTAGCGAAGAAGCTAGAAAAGGACAGCCGCTGGAAGGATATTCAGTATAAACAAGACATCAGCTTTGCTGCTGAAAGGGCAATTCTCTACCTGCCGGGAGAGCAACTGGCCGCCCTGGCCGACCCTGGTACCATAGCGCCGGAAACGCTCGAGATCTACCAAGCCTCTGCGTCGGAAATGATAGGGGCTACAGAATATATCGTCTCCGATAACGAGAAGATTCACCTCGTCACCATGGGTGTCAATATAGATATGGAGAACACGGATGAGAGGGAATCGCTTCTCGATAACCTAGCGACTATTATCGAAGAGACCAAGAAGGAGGCCAATAGCTACGAAGCTCTAGATGTGGGCTTTACTGGCGGCATGATGGTCATCGACTACGAGGGTGACAAAATGGTTATGCAGGACTTCCGCCGCACCGCGTTTATCACCTTGATACTCATCCTGGCCCTCCTTTTTATCTTTTTTCGCAGTCTGTCCATACCACTTCTGTGCATCATCCCACTTCTCATCGGGATAATCTGGACATCAGGGGTGGTATTCCTCATATACGATTCTCTCAATTTGCTCTCCGTCATGTTCGCCGTCCTCATACTGGGGCTTGGTGTTGACTACTCCATACACTTGCTGACGAGGTTCATGGATGAAATGGAGGAACACAACGACGTCACCCTTGCCTTTGAACATACCTTTGTGCATACCGGCAGGGCGGTTATTCTGGGCTGTCTGACGACGGCAGCCGCATTCTTCTCGTACTACTTTGCCGAGACTGAGGGGCTGCACCAGCTAGGCGTTATCGGCGCTACCGGCTTGCTGATGACGCTGGTGGCGATATTCGTTCTGCTCCCCGCTTTAGTTGCCTTAAGGCTGAAATTTGGCAAGTTCAAACCTAGGCGGGCGAGGTTCGATATTCTGAGGGCAGCCGGTGTGCAAATACAACGCTTTGCCCCGGGAGTCTTGGCAATCCTAGTTGCCCTCTGCATCCTGTTTGCCATCAGGGCACCCAGCGCCAGTCTAAGCGAGGGCATGTATGACCTTATGCCCACGGATATCGACACCTACCAACAGCTTGAGAAGGTCAAGGAGAACTTTGATTATGACCCCGATTACCTTACCTGCGTGGTCGAAGGGCAGCGAGAACTCAACCGCTGCATCAAGGAGTTTGAGGATGTGGACGGCGTCCTAAAAGTAGAATCCATCCTCGATTACCTCCCCGAAAATCAGGATGAAAAATTGGAGGCTGTTGAGCAGGCCGTTGAGTTCCATCCTGAACTTGCCACTGCCGTCAGCATAGAAGTCACACCAATAAGCTGGAAAGAGCTGCCGCGCGAAATCTCACGCTCATGGGTTTCAGACGAAGGGGAGTTCCTGATTAAGATAATCCCTGCCCACGACCTGTACGAGAAGTCATACCAGGAAAGACTGCTCGCTGATCTGCGTGAGATTCACCCCGATGTCACTGCCAGTGCTGTACTGTGGACCAACGTGCTCGACATGATCGCCATGGATATGGTCCACACATCTCTGGTGGCTTCTGGGGTACTCCTTCTCATCGTCTACATAGGAACTAGGCGACGCAATCCAGTCTATGCCCTGCTTTCCATGATTCCGGTTGCCTTTGGCATACTTGGGCTTCTAGGGACTTACCAGTGGTTTGGCGCCAATCTGAACGCTTTTTCAATTGGCATGATACCTTTGGTCATCGGGATAGGAATAGATGATGGCATTCATATCGTCCACCGCTACCTGGAGGAGGGTAGAGATTCACTGCCTCAAGTGATACAGCTCACGGGGAGAGCCATATTCCTTACCACCGCCACCACCTGTCTGGCATTCTCTTCCTTCCTCTTCTCCAGTCACCCTTCACTGAGATTCCTGGCTATTATTCCCATCATCGGGATTAGCATTTGCTTCTTAGGCGCCATCATATTCCTCCCCGCCTTGATGAGGGTAACCGTCGATAAGCGGGGACTGAGGAATATTCATCGCATAGGAAGGCGACAATGACAGTGCTAAGAGACGCGGTTGAGATAAAGGCGTCACCAGAACAGATTTTTGCTTTTTTTGTCCATTTCAAAGAGAATTTTCATGCTTGGCATCCTGACCACGTGGAATGCCGGTACCTTACACAAGGTCCATTAAGCGAGGGCTCGGTCATCTATATCGAAGAATATCTTCATGGGAAACTGCACAAGCTTAAGTTACAGATTACAAAAATGGAACCAAATTCTCGGATTGAATACAACACTTTCTTAGGTACCAAAGGAGTTTTTATTATGGAGCCGGAGGGAGCTAATTCGCTCTTCACAGCAGAGATGCATATGGGCATGAACACTCCTTTACTCAGAAATTTGGTGGATAGGATTATGGGGATATTCATGTCGCGCCAACTTGAAGGCATAAAGCAACATATGCGTGAGGAAGGGCAAAACCTCAAGGCAATTCTGGAGGAATGCAATGCAGTTGGGGAAAACAGTCAACACTGAGAAGGAGGGCAAACTGTGAAATCTCGAGACATTGTGAAGAACAAGGACGATTACCGTGAGGACGGCCCTGCCCCGGCCATCGAGACGGGCAAGGGCAAAGCAGAAAGTCGCATGCGTGTTTTGATAGCTGTACAGGGATATTACGGTGAGAGAATAGTGGAGAACATCCAGCGGCATCGTCCCGCCAACTGGGAGGTAGACTCTTACACCTTCCCCACGAGCTTACCAGCCATAATCGATGATCCTGACGAATTCTTGCCTCGCCAGTTGCCAGCGGCTGATCTGCTCATATCTCTCGGTGAGCATCCCGGGGTAGCTCAGATGATTCCCGATATGGTCAAAAGGAGTGGAGCCAAAGCAGTGATCGCCCCCGCAGATAACAGGGCGTGGCTGCCCTTTGGCTTGGCCAGGCAGATCCAGCGAAAGTTGGAGTCTCTGGGAGTGGACATGGTCTATCCGGTTCCTTTCTGTACCTTGACGGAAAACGATAGCCAGAACCCCTTCATTCG
This sequence comes from uncultured Dehalococcoidales bacterium, assembly GCA_964534285.1. GTDB lineage: Bacteria > Chloroflexota > Dehalococcoidia > GIF9 > AB-539-J10 > JADFUX01. Next base: position 4,586 of record CAZHQV010000082.1, on the reverse strand, counting down.
GGAATTTGCCAGGCATTTCGGTAGACCCGAGGTGGAGATGGAGTTCTATAGAGATGACAGATACAGAGTAGGGAAGGTCACTGTCATCAGAGAGGCCCCATGCGGCAGCACTCGGTTCGCGGCCGATGGCCTGATTGGAGTCTGGTTCAGAGACGCTGTGGAGCAAGCCGGGCTTCTGCATCACCAGTCCCCCTGTCTGGCAACAATGGCGATGGACCGGGAATTTGAAGATACTCTCATGCACCGTGCCGGGGCCATGGTCAAGCAGACGGTGCAGCAGTCTATCAAAGACGCCAAGTTGAGCAAATATTCGGTATGAGAAAGAATGGCCAGGCTATCCCCGTTCCTGACTGAATCAGATCAGACCATAATCCAAGCCCAGGCTGCGTGAGGACAGGCGTGCGCTCCGCAGATGAGCGCACCGAAGACTGTTGAAAAAGAACTGCCTAGCTCTCGCTAGTCCTTGATATCGGCGGCCTCACCCTTTGCCCACTCTGAACATCTTAGTCCCGCACACAGGGCATGCACCTTGAGTTGCTGGCCTTCCATTCTTCATGATTACGCTCTTGGCATTCTTCATTTCCCTCTTGGTGCGGCATTTCATACAGTATGCCTGCATTTGCCTCCCTCCCCTTTTGGTATGAAGAATAAACCATTCCCTCGCGAATTGTCGATAGGACTATAGTACCGTGCAACCAATGGCGCCACTCTCACCCACATGCGAGCAACAAGAACTCAGGCCGCGTCGTTGAGAGAATCGAGCTAGTTAGCAATTGCGCTAAAAGGAAAAACAACGATGCTTCACTTCCGTTCGTCAGCAACAGGCGTGGATTCAAACCAGCGCCCTCCCTGCTGCTCCAAGAGTTCAGACTGGCCAGGGCTGTAAAACCGGCATACGCTGTTTGACATCTGATGAACATCCAGAATGTCACGATACTAGATGTGATGACTGCACTAGGAAGTGGCCGAGATTCGAGACCGCCATGTGCTATAATGCGCGTCGAGCAGTGAGAGTACACCAGAGAATAGGAACCGCGCCGCGGAGCCTGCTGTACACAAAGCAAGAATGGAAAGCAACGCCGTATGCTGGTGAGCTTGGCGAAGACAATGAAGGAGGCTTGAGGTGAGAGCATTACCACCGAGGATGCAAGACAAGCTGTACCACGATATGATTTTGCCGGAAGAAACGCTGGAAATAAGAAGCAGGGCCAGAGAATTTGCCGTTAGAGAGATTGCGCCTGTAGGATATGAGATTGCCCACAAAGAGGAAGACAGTCAGAGTTTCCCTTCAGACGTTTTCCGTAAACTGGCTAAGGAGGATTTCTACAGAGTACCATTCCCAGAAGAGGTTGGGGGCCTTGGACTGAAGTATCCTGTCTGCGCCACAGTAGTGACAGTTGAAGAGCTAGCGTACATAAGCGATAGCATTGCTTCCATCTATGATGTCCATTGCATTCTAACAGGTCACGCCTTAATGTATGGGTCAGACCTCCTAAAGCAGAGGTATTTGAGGCCGATGACAAGGGCAGAGAAGATTGGCTGTTTCGCTACCACTGAGCCCATTGCCAGTACGGACCTTTCGCTTCGTGCCTTAAAGACAATGGCTACAAGAAAGGGGGATAGATACATTGTAAACGGTCAGAAGCGTTTCATCACCAACGCTTGTGTAGCCGATTTTGTGACAGCCTTGGTTAATACCGATGGCAAGCTAAGCATGCTTGTGATCGACCTGAGTTCCAAAGGCTGCAGGGTTGGGGAGCCAGATAAGAAAATGGGGAACAGAGGGCAGCTGACTTCTGATGTATACTTCGAGAATGTCGAAGTTCCTGTAGAGAACCTGATCGGTGAGGAAGGTAGAGGGTTGCACATTGCTCTGGGAACACTGACTTATGGCAGAGTAGGAATCGGGGCAAGCGGCGTTGGTATGGCGCAATCAGCATTTGACGAGAGCGTTGAATACGTGAAGATTAGAGAGGCATTTGGGAAAAAGATTGCTCAGTTCCAGTACTGGCAGTTTAGACTGGCGGAGAGAGCAATACAGATAGAGAACGCCCGAAACTTATACTCCAAAGCCGCCCTGCGGATGGACCAAGGGGTGGAGTTTCCCGAACCTGAAGCAGCCGGCGCCAAATACTATGGAACAGAGTGCGCTGGGGATATGGCTAGGGATGCCGTTCAGATATTCGGTGGTTATGGCTTCATGAAGCTGCTGGAGCATGATCAGTCCACCTACAAGGTTGAAGAAATATACAGGGACTGTAAGGTTACGGAGATATATGAGGGTACAAACGAAATCCAGAAGTTGATCATAGCCAGAGGACTATTCGGGAAAGCGCTAACGGCTTAGCCGGACTTTGTATTAGTTGCCAGTTGCATGTCGTCGAGATGACGGGCGTTCCTTTTCAACAAGCCCATCCTTCAGCCAGATTACCCGGTCCACGTACTTCTCGTCCTCAGGCTCATGGGTTACCATGACAATTGTCTGCCCTAAATCCTTGTTCAGCTTACCAAATAGTCCCAGGACAACTCTTGCCGAGCCCATATCAAGGCTTGCTGTTGGTTCGTCAGCAAATAGTGTTTTGGGGTTGTTAATCAGGGCGCGGGCGATAGCTACCCTTTGCTGTTCACCAACCGACACCTCATGTGGATAATGAGTTAGCCTCTCCCCAAGGCCAACGATTTGCAGCATTTCCGCCGCACGCTTCTTGTAATTATTCTCCTGACCAAAGGAAAGAGCCGGCAGGTAGACATTCTCCAAGACTGTTAATTCGCCAAGCAGAGAGCTTTCCTGAAAAACGTAGCCCAGTCTTTCCAAGCGAAATCTGCCCCTTTCCTTTTCAGACAACTTCAGCACATCCGTATCCTCGATATAGATCTCTCCGCTCGTCGGCATGTCCAATAGCCCCAGAAGGCGCAGAAGCGTTGATTTACCCGAGCCACTTCTTCCCATAATCGCCAGGAATTCGCCCGGCCTTACTTCCAGATTGATACTTCTCAGGGCACGGATAGAACTTGCGCCCTGACCGTAAATTCTTTGCAAATCTCGCGCCACGATCATGACAGCTACGTACCCCAGATGGATTTGATAATGCTCTGCTTCATGATAGTCCATGCCGGAACAAGTCCCGCCAGAGCGGCAGCCGCAACTAGACCCACCACGGAGCTTATTAACGTTGAAGATTCTACGTTTAGACTCACGAGTCCCAGCGCCAAGTCGAGAGGGTTATGAGCGAAATAAGGCTGGAGCAGAAAGTGGACTACAAGCCAGCCGAAAACTACACCGCAGATGGCATAAAACAAGGCTTGAATAAGGTAAGAGCCGAGAACAGTGCCCTGCTCGATGCCAATGGCTCGTAGGATACCAATCTCTCTCTTCCTGTTCAGCACAGCGATATACACCACAATGAAGATCACAATAGCGCCTACGATTAGACCAATGCCGCCAATAAGGCCCGCAATGATTTCGAAAGTTGAGATTACGCTCCGGACACCGCCACCATATTCACGCCAGCTCCTGATTTCCCCTTGAATACCCATAGCTCTGAATTCTTCAATCAGGCTATTCTCGTCCACACCCGGCTCAGCCCTCACCAGAATCTGGCTTGCCCTGTCAGAAAAGACATTTCGCCCTAACACCGACGCCAGTTCTTCTATGGTAACGAACGCCACACGGTCTGCTGTCATTTCCCGGGCCCGGAAGATCCCTGTTACCGTATATTCCCGTTGAATGCCGTTGGGATAACTCAGGCGCAGTTTGTCACCAACGCCCACCCCACCCAGAGTAAGAAATGGTGCGCTCTGTGCGCTGTCGCCTCCAGCTATCTCCACGCCCAGAAGGATTTCGTCGCGGTCGTTTTCACCCAGATAAGACCCTTCAATAATCTGTTCATGGATGGTGGTGACACCCACTTCTCGTTGGGGATCAACGCCGATTACCTCCCAGGTACCACTCTTACCCTTGTCTGTTGGTTGCTGCTTCTCTTCCCATTGATACTCAATGAAGGCGCTGCTGTCCAAGTGAGCCGAAACTCCCGCTACACCCGGAACCTGTTCTATCTTGTTTTCCAACTGCCTCACGTTGTCGATATAGTATTCATTCTCCTCAGGGCTAATGGATACATGGGCAAACATAGTATCAACCAGTTGCTCGTCCATAGTGCTCATTACACCGGACAAGACTGAAGGTGTAAACGTTAGACTAACGAAACTAAGGGACATCACAAGGACAATCAAAACTAGCACCCATTTGTTTCCTTTGGTAATTGATTTGTAGGCCAGAAATGAGGCCACCTTTAGATTCCCCATGACCGACTTTTTATCGATAGTTTTCATTTTGTCCAGGCAATATTCCGAAACGTAATTATTCCACGATGGAAATAGCACAGCAAAAAAATTTCACCGCCTCTCTCCCTTCAAAGCAACCAAGACTTTCCCGATGCAAGAGGACAGCATGGCCTGTTCTTCAGCTGTCAGGCAACACAATATCTGCTGAACACGCTCACTGGTATACCTCTCAATGGTTCTGTGAAGGTCCCGGCCGCTATCTGTGAGGGCGACCCGAACCACCCTCCGGTCTTCTGCATCAG
>CAZHQV010000081.1:0-9984 GCA_964534285.1 uncultured Dehalococcoidales bacterium | reverse complement strand
CTCCGACCTCAGCGTCCCGAACGCTGCGCGCTACCACACTGCGCTACGCCCCGCTCTGTGTGCTATTATAGGACGCTTCAACCATCGGGGCAAGGATGAAATACTGCGTTCTCATAATCGATGGGGCAGCGGGTTGGCCCTTACCCGAGCATGATGGAAAGACTTGCCTGGAGCTGGCAGATACTCCAAATCTGGATGCTATGGCAAGCCAAGGTCTTGTTGGGCTTGTCCGTACCGTACCGCCCGGCATGGAACCGAGCAGTGCCTGCGCCTGCATGTCGCTGCTTGGCTACGACCCGAGGGTCTATTATCAGGGCAGGAGCGCGATCGAAGCCAAGAGCATGGGCATCCCTATTGGCGACGGGGAGGCTGTTTTCCGCTGCAATCTGGTCAGCGTCCGTGACGGGAAGATGTGGAGCTACAGTTCTGGCCACATCAGCAGCGAAGAAGCTCGAGCTCTAATTGCCACTCTGAATGAGAGCCTCGGCAATGATGAGGTAGTGTTCTACCCAGGAGTTGGCTACAGACACATATGCAAGGTAAAGGGACACAAGGAAAGTCTTTTGGCCGCCTGTACTCCCCCGCACGATATTCCGGGTAAGCCTGCCGCGGACTTCCTTCCTCGAGGTCCGGGGAGCGAGCTGCTAAGACACCTCATGGAAAAATCAGAAACTGAGCTTCGCAATCACCCCGTGAACGTTGCACGCAGGTCTCGCGGCGATGTCCCTGCTACAATGATCTGGCTCTTCTGGGGCAGTGGTAGAATACCTGACCTGCCGGCTTTCAGGCAGACTTACGGCATTGATGCCGCCTTGACGTCCGGGGTTGATCTTCTACTGGGCCTGGCCATAATGATTGGAATGAAGACACTGAGCCTTCCCAATGTGACTGATGGTCTGGACAACGACTATGCTGCCCAGGCTGAAGGCGCTCTAGAGGCGCTCAAGGAACGCGATATGGTAGTTGTCCATGTAGAAGCGCCTGATGAGGCTGGTCATGCTGGCTCTGTTGACGACAAAGTGCAGGCTATCCGAAGGGTGGACAAAGACATGGTGGGCCGCATCCGTTCTTGGGAAAAGGACGGCGTTCGGGTGCTAGTCGCCCCCGACCACCCAACACCCATCGAGGTTCAAACCCACGTTGCCGAACCGGTCCCATTCATGCTGTGGGGGCCAGGATTCTCGGCTAACGGGGCGAAAAGATTCACCGAGGCAGAGGCCAAAAGCACAGGCGTCTTCGTGGACGAAGGGTATAATGTTATGCGCAGGCTGATAATAGCGAGTGAGCAAGAAACATGGCTTTGATAGTTCACAAATATGGTGGTAGTTCCGTCGCCGATGCTGACAGAATTAAGAGCGTGGCTCGCCGTGTGGCCAGAACTAAGGAGCAGGGGAACCAGGTGGTAGTGGTGGTTTCGGCGATGGGAGATACCACCGATGAACTGATTAGACTTGCTCAGCAAGTTACCGAGCAGCCTGGTGAGAGAGAACTCGACGTTTTGCTTTCCACCGGTGAGGTGGTTTCCAGCACCCTCCTGTCCATGGCCCTGCACAGCCTGGGCATCAAGGCAGTCAGTCTAACCGGCGCTCAGGCAGGCATCCAAACGGACTCTACTTACAGCCGAGCCCGTATTCTCCGGGTTGAGGCCAGACGCATCATCAGCGAATTGAAGAAGGATAACGTCGTTATTGTGGCTGGATTTCAGGGCGTTACTGAGGATATGGATATTACCACTCTGGGTCGAGGTGGCTCTGACACGACAGCGGTGGCTTTGGCCGCCAGTCTAGAGGCTGAAGTATGCCAAATCTATACCGACGTTGAGGGAGTCTACACCGCCGACCCCCGGCTTGTGCCTGAAGCCATGAACCTGAAGGAAATTGGTTATGAAGAAATGCTAGAACTAGCTAGCTATGGAGCTAAGGTAATGCATCCTAGAGCTGTGGAACTGGGCCAGTTGTATGATGTTCCTATAGTGGTGGCCTCCAGCTTCAGCGACGCTCCGGGGACTATTATCTGTAAGGAGGCTTCTATGGAAGTGAGAAACAAGGTTAGGGCCATTGCCTATGATACCAATGTGGCTAAGGTCACGGTTGTTGGTGTTCCTGACCACCCAGGCATTGCTGCAGCCATCTTTGAGCCCTTGGCCAAGGAGAGCGTAAGCGTGGATACCATTGTTCAGAATGCCAGCATCGATAACATCACCGATCTCACCTTCACCGTGACTCGTACCGACCTAGCCAAGGCGATGTCTTTGATGGAGCCGGTGGTGAAGTCCATCGGAGCTAAGCAATGTGTCGCCGATGCCACGTTGGCCAAGCTCAGCATTGTAGGCACGGGCATGCAAAACACACCGGGCTACGCTGCTAGAATGTTCCGCGCGCTTTTCGAAGCGGGCATCAATATTCAGCTAATTACAACCTCGGAGATTAGGATAACCTGCATTATTTCCGAGGATAAGGTCAAGGATGCCGTTCAAAAACTGCATAAAGCCTTCGAGCTAGAAAAAGGTTAGCCCGCCGTTTCCCCGCCAAAATCTTGCACCCCGATGTTATTCTGGTTAGAATAATTACCACCTTCTGGTTGAGAGTGCTGACTCAAGTTCTGGAGGCAATCATGCCTATCTATGAGTATTATTGTCCCTATTGCAAGAACGAGTTTGAGCTAATGCGCTCGATGAGTGAAATTGACAAGCCGGTCTTATGTCCTAAGTGCGGAACAAAGTGCCAGAAGCTTGTCTCTGCTTACGCCTCTAAGACCGGCTCCTACGTGAGGCCACCGGAGAGATCCGCCTTCAGACAGAAGCCATAGTCAACTAGCCCAACTTAGGAACAATGGCCAAGCGAGATTACTACGAGGTCTTGGGCGTCGATAAGGGCGCCGATGATGCCACTATCAAGAAAGCCTATCGCAGCCTTGCCATGAAGTATCACCCCGATAGAAATCCCTCCGATAGAGAAGCGGAAGAGGCGATGAAGGAAGTAAACGAAGCCTATGCCATATTGAGCAAGCCCGAGACGCGCAGAGTATACGATACCTACGGTCATGCTGGACTAGAGAGCTATACCAGTGCGGATATCTTCCGAGGGGTTGACTTCGGCAGCCTTTTCCGGGAATTCGGGCTGGGCGACCTCGGGTTTGGCAGCATGTTCGATAGCTTTTTCGGCGGCAGGAGGACAACGGTCAGAGAGCGACGAAGGGGTACTGACCTGAGGTATGATCTGGATGTCACCTTAGAGGAGCTTGCGGTCGGTGTGGAGAAGAAGACACAAGTGCCTAGGGTCTCAGTTTGCCCTTCGTGCAAGGGTACAGGCGCCAAAGAAGAGGGAATGAAAGAATGCGAGCGCTGTCGCGGCACTGGCCAGATAGTGACTGAGCGGCGGAGCGGCCACGCTATCTACCGCCAAATCACCACATGTGGCTATTGCCGTGGAAGGGGTACGCTCGTCGTACAGCCATGCGACGAATGTCAAGGCAAAGGCATTGTGGAGGAAGTGAGGGAAATCAATGTCTCCATTCCAAAGGGAGCAGACACTGGCTACACCGTACGAATACAAGGGGAGGGAGAAGCCGCTGAGGACGGAGGCATGCCCGGCGACCTGTATGTGGTGCTAAATGCGAAAAAACACGCTGTTTTTGAGAGGCACGGCGATGATATATACGTGGCCAAGAAGATAAGCTTCCCCCAAGCAGCCCTAGGCGATGAAGTTGAAGTGCCTGGATTGGACGGGAACCTGAAACTTGACATTCCCGAGGGAACACAAACTGGCGCCATCCTCAGGATAGTCAACCAAGGAATTCCACATCTTGATGGCTATGGTAGGGGTGATGAATACATAATAATTCAGGTAGTGACTCCTCAAGACCTGAGTGCTCACGAGAAGGAATTGCTCAGGGAATTTCACAGATTAAGGGAAGGAGGGAATCTCTAATATGGAGCTTTCCCCAAGGGCCAGAGAAAGGCTAGAAAGGATAGGCGAACTGTCGCAAGAGGAGAAGGACAGGCTGAAGGACTCCGAGGAACTAACGCAGTTGCTCTCTGATTACTTCACCGACAAGCTAAGTTCTGAGGACCTGTGGATGACGCTGAAAGGATACAAGGATGAGGGCAAGGAGTCTATGATAAGAGAAGCGCAGCTTGGTCTCGCTAATGCCTTGGCCCTGGAAAGCAGCGACCCTGACTTTGAAAGGTACCGTAACGGAATCCTGGCTGTCGAGACATTAAAGGGCCAGGGACAGTATCTTGATTTAGAGCGAAATCTGAATTCGATCCAGAGCTTACGTCAGCAGTACAGGGAGGAGAAAGGGCGGGCTTTCAAGGCATTGAAAGCTAACATTGAAAAACAAATTGAAATGGCAGCACGGCAAATGGCACAACAAACGGGAAACAAACAGCTCACCGTCGATATACAAGGTTCAGCGGAGGCCACCGTGAGAAACAGTCACCAATGGAAAGACTTTGTTTCTAGACATGAACGGGAGTACAGTTGGGAATTCAAGAATCGCCTAGCTGAGCTAAGCACCATGTTGCTGGGGTGATCGCGCCTTAGCTAGTCTCCCAACTGGAGTCATCGAGACCACCCTGCCAGACACGCCAGGCATTTACCGTGCGCTACCTGTGGTTCTAAACGGAACCAGCATGTTTCAGGCTTCAGCACCCCTAGCTAATCGACCCCGGCGGTCAAGACACGGGGTGGACTCTCGAAGGCGCACCAATGTCCAAAGCTTGGGAGGTTTCCACCACGGGAGGCCTGTGGCCTCCCGCCATCTGCCGTAAGCCATCATCGCCACAACAGCACAATCAATCATCAGAAGCTGTGCCTGTGGTCACCGTTTTCTTATTGCCTCTAGGTAGGCCTGGGAATCCGAAATAGTTGCGAATTGGGGCAGCACGTTGTTCAGGGTCCAGCAGTGCCACTCCTCGCTGAAGGATGTGCAGCAATCCTCGAGGATGGTAACAAGGTACCCCGAGTCACATGCGTGGCGAGCAGTTGCCTCGACGCAGTTATTGGTAGCTATGCCAGCGAGGACAAGGTGTGAAATGCCCCCAGCTCTCAGAACCTGGTCAAGGTCCGTGTGGCACAGGGCATCAGCGGTATGCTTGGTTACGACCACCTCGCTGGCAAGAGGCGCGAGCTCATCAATTATCTGGCTGCCCCATGTGCTCTCCACAAGAGCTTCAGCGTCCCTGACGCCGGTGGGCAGGGGTCCGGCGATGCCGGGTATCTCAGGGTAGCCGGGCCGGAAGGCTACGCGGGCAAAAACCACCCGGACACCACTCTCCCGGCTTTCTTCAAGCACCAGAGCAGTATGCTCAATGCACTTCGAAGCCGCTACAGCAGCGGGGAGACCCGAAGCCTCGAATTTGCCACCTGGCTTAACGATATCATTCTGGTAGTCTATGATAATCAGGGCTGTTTTCGCTTTCTCAACTGCGGGAAACTCTTGTTTTTGAACTGCCTGATTCGTCATTGTTGCCCTCCCTCTTTCACTCATGCAGTGCGCTAAAATAGAGGCGTCGCCCCTTTGAACTCGGCGGGCCGCCCTATCTCCTTCAGTAGCTCGGGGACCTGTTCGGATGTGTAGCCCAAGATATCAACCAGTACCTCTTCCGTGTGCTCCCCCAGCTTTGGAGCTGCACCTTTTCTGATAGCCGGTGTTTCAGCAAAACTTAAAGGGAAGTGCAGCCATTTCACCAGGCCCTCGATTGGATGCTCGTACTCAGTCATATACTGGTTAGCTATAACCTGCGGGTCGTTCCCCAAGTCCTTGTAGTCTTGTACTCTCTCCCAGAGGATAGGCTTGCCCTCAAATAGTCTTATCCATTGCTCCCGTGGCTTTTCTGAGAACGCTTTGTCCAGGAGAGCAATGCATTCTCTGCGATTTCTCGACCTGCCTCTGGTATCAGCAAACCGGGGGTCATTGGCATAGTCCCGCAAACCTAGAACCTCGCACAGAGCAGGCCAACTTCTTTGTGGTTGGCCACAAAGCAAAGCAAGCCACCCACCGTCACCACACCTGTAATGGTTCCACAGCGGATTTGTCACGTCATCCCTCAGCGCAGGGCGCAAACGCGTTCCCAAGTATGTCGCCTGTATTTGCAACCCTAGAAGCCACATCGTGGCAGTCAAATGTGAGGTTTCCACTTTCTGCCCCACGCCAAATCGCTCTCTCGCCAGCAGCGCGGCGACAGCACCCAGACATAACACTATGCCACCGATTTGGTCGGATGCACCCGTGTACCAGTATATCGGTTCGCCCTCTTTGCGACCCCACCACATCCCCCCCGACCTCGCCATGCCGCTATAATCAAATCCCGGCTTATTCCTGTCAGGACCTTCAGGCCCGAAGCTAGAGGCGCTCAGATATATCAAGTCCGGATTGTACTCCCGTAACGTTTCATAATCTACGCCAAGCTTACTGTCGACGCCAGGGCGCAAATTCTCCATATAGATATCAGACTTAGCTACCAACTGGTAGAGAATCTCCTTTGCTCTTCGTTTGGTCAAATCCAAGACCATGCTCTTCTTGTTTCGATTATTGGTTTCAAAATAGCCACTCAACCTGGACTTAGGCATTGGCCACGGTGCCTGCCGACCTGTGTCCCCCTGGGGAGGCTCTATATGTATCACCTCAGCCCCCATCTCCGCCAGCATCATGCCGGCTGCAGGCCCAAGCTGCCACATGGTGTGGTCTAGCACCCTGATTCCCTGGAGTATCTCTCTAGACATCATTATCTCCTATCATTGTGGGACTTCAAGATCGTTTCCCTTTCCACGTCAGTAGGCTTGATGAAAGCAACACATATACAGCTTATGGCATAACCTATGGCCATATAGAGCAAGACCGGGTTATAGCTTCCCGTTGTAGTGGCGATGTGGCCCCAGAGCCACGGACCAAGGCCAGCAATCAAGCCACCGAGAATTCCCAGAAACCCGCCAATGGTTCCCAGATAGCGCCTGCCAAAAAGATCGCCAAGCAACGGCGTTCCCAAGACCACGGGAACAATCATGAAGAAACCGCCAGCTATGGAAAAGGCGTATAGGCTACCCGGACTATCAACTCCTAACCAACCATAAATCATTACCCCAATCAAAATTGCGCAAACACCAATAAGTACGGGCCTTTTCCCTAGCCTATCTCCAAGCCAACCTCCGCCGACCCGGGCAACAATTGAAGGAATGGCCCAGGCCGTCATCAGTGTCCCCGTTGCCGCGGATTCAATGCCCACCTTAACACCCCACATGGTAAGGTGTCCTATGAAAGTGACAACGACCATCGAAGCAAAACCGACAGCAACAGCTATTAACCAAACCTGGGGCATCCTCAGAGCTTGTCTCAAGTTGTAGTAGGGTTCTGAAGGCGCATTATCGCCGGATTGCACCGCCCCCCCGATAGGTTCCAGAGCTCCATCTGGATGCAGGCCGATGCTTTCCGGAGTATCGCGGACAACGAAGACGGCAAGCAGAATGACAATTGCCTCAACGGCAATAGCGCATTGCCATAGCGTACTCTGCCAACCCTGGGCAGCAGCTAGTTGTGTCAACAATGGGAACAGAAGGGCACTCGTTAATCCAAACGTAGCAGCAATAATCCCAGCCACCAGTCCAGCTCGCTTGACAAACCATTTACGGGCCACAGCTTGCGTGGGGATAACCAATTGCATGGCGATTCCAACGGAGGCTATCACCGAATAGTATATGAGGACCTGCGTGAGCGAGTTGATAGTGGAAAGCAGCACTAATCCAGTACAGCCAATTACAGCCCCAATAATAAAGGTCTTCCGCCCGCCAATCCGGTCAACCAGATAGCCAGCTAGAAAGCCGCCGGCCACAAATATCCAGAGGTAAATGCTAAACACCATTCCTAGGTCGGCTTCGGTCCACCCCATCTCCGCCGAGATAAACGGGAAGAATATGCTTGTAGCATAATGACCTATGGATGAAAGCCCATAGATAATAGAGCATGCTATGGCTACCCACCATCCGTAGAATATACCCTTTCTCTCTCCTGCTGCGATCATCTGACTCCTTTCACTAGCGTCTTATCATGAGGCTATCGATACATATCATTCCCGGGTGTTGCACCAGGGTGCTCATCTCGTTGCCAGCTGTTCCAGTGCCAGTCTAACCTTCTCCTCCAAGCTCAACTCCGAAGGACTGGGCAGCCTGGAGATGGCTTGCGTAGCTTCTCTCAGAGAATAGCCCAGGCTGGTTAAGGCAGCAATAGCGTCAGCATCTTCTGGCGCCAAAGGTAAGGCTGCCTCCTTCCATTCCTTGCCCAGTTTAGCCTTAAGCTCGATAACCAGCCGACCAGCCATCTTCTTACCAATGCCGGGCACCTGACTGATAAGGTCAACATTGCCACTCGTGATAGCCATTGCCAGTTGCTCGGCCGGCAGGTTAGAAAGCAGCGCCACACCTACCTTAGGCCCAACTCCTGAGACGGAAATAAGGTTCTTGAACAGGGCCAGCTCTTCGCCCGAGGCAAATCCATAAAGAGAAACGTTGTCTTGTGTCACATGCAGGTGAGTGTAAAGGGAAATTGTATCGCCGACAGCTCCTAGCTGGCTCAAAGTTGAGGTGGGAACGTGTACGTGAAAGCCAATCCCTCCTACATTGATGATGACTGAATCAACGCCGCGGTATTCCAGTCTTCCTTCGAGTGTAGCTATCACGTCATCGCCTATCAGCCAGCCACCTATTCAAACGACCCTGCTGAATGTGGCAAATGGCTACAGCCAGAGCATCAGCAGCATCGCTAGGTTGAGGGGGATAGGGAAGCCCGAGCTGGATTCTCACCATTTCTTGCATTTGCTCTTTATCGCTTTGTCCATGGCCGGCTACTTGCTGCTTAATCTTGGCCGGGGAGTAATAGTAGATGGGCAATCCCTGATTAGCCGCAGCCAAGGTAGCCACTGCTTGCGCTCTGCCAATAGCCAACGCTGACCGAATATTGTTACCCACAAAGGGCTCTTCAATGGCAGCTTCATCTGGGTGATGCTGAGCGATAATCGTGTTCAACTTCTCATAAACAGAGCGCAACCTTTCCCCTACAGAAGTTCGAGGGCGTAGGTTCAACACTCCGCAATCCACCATTTGCAGATCATCCCCGCCGTCGACAACACCGTAGCCTAACTTTATGGTTCCAGGGTCAACACCAAGCACCCGCATGCTACTATACTTAGATGCTTTGTCAAATGTAATACTCTAGCCACAGGGAATGCAATAGGAGTAGGGACAAAACGCTCCCGTTCTCCGTTTGCTTCATTGTTCCTGCAAACCTCTTGGCGGGGCTCTTCCGTTGCTCAACATGATAGGCTTCTGCCAGCAAGATTCCCATCACCTTTGATCGTTGCCCGCCACGGATATCTGGAGCCGCAGTGCGTCAAACGTCCGTACTTGCCGTCGGATCTCTCACCAGAAGGCGCATGCCGCTATGATCAAGAGCGCAGCTTTTCCAAGGTAGAATCGGAGAAGTCAATGTTCGAGAACACACGCTGCACGTCATCTAGCTCTTCTAACTGATCCAGAAAGCTCAGGGTATGTACGGCTTCCTTCTCGCCCAGCAACACTGTAGTCTTGGGCACCAAAGAAAGTTGTGCCGAGACTATGGAAGATTCTTTCTCGATGGCACCTTTCACATTCTCCATATCCTGTGCTTGAGTGTAGATTTCAAGATAGCCTTCTCCGGTCTTGACATCTTCAGCGCCGGCATCGATAGCCTGCAAAGCTATTCCCTCGGCAGCGGAAGCATCGCTCTCAACGGTGATTATCCCCTTGTGTTCAAACAACCAGGAAACACAACCGCTCTCCCCCAGGTTGCCGCCATGATGGGTGAAAAAGTGGCGCACCTCTTGAATGGTTCGGTTACGGTTGTTGCTCAGCGATTGCACCAAAACTGCCACCCCGTTGGGTCCATAGCCTTCAAGTATTACTGGGGTTAGATCCGATACCTCGGCTCCACCACTGGCACGCTTGATGGCCC
>CAZHQV010000080.1:0-10016 GCA_964534285.1 uncultured Dehalococcoidales bacterium | reverse complement strand
GGGAGGGCACAAGACCCTCCCCTACAATATTTCCTCTCCCTTGACGGGAGAGGATTAAGGTGAGGGTGTATTAAGGGCAGGCCCTCCCCTACGATTATGCTTTGGAATTTGGATTTGTCAAACAGGCGGGCATAAATCCCGCCACTACGATTACGCCGTCGGCGGCACGGGGCAAAAAGAGGAAGGGGGCTTTCTCAAGCCCCCTTCCTGGAGTGTCTCAGTCTAAGCCGATTACACCCTTCGGGTTCTGAAGATCAGGACTATGACCACGATCACCAGAACAGCACCAATGCCGATAACTACCCACACCCACGCTGGTGTTCCCTGCGCGGGTGGCCAGTTCACTACCAGCTCAGGGTATTCAGGCACTTCTTCTGGCACCACTTCGACCATCGTCCTGAAGGTGGCTATCGAGCTTCCGCTCAGCACTTTGCCGCCCTTCATCGCCTTAACCTTCCAGGTATAACCAGTATCGTAGCTGAACTTTCCACCGTAGACGTAGGAAGTCTCACTCAGCCCTGTCTTGGCCTCAAGGTCCGCCCCTGCGGCATCCATCAGGGTCAAGTCGTAGCCGGTAGCCTCAGCCACCGACGTCCAGGTGAACACCACGCCTGCCAGAGGCACACCGGTAGCGCCGTCCTCAGGAGCAGTCAACTGAATGGCGCCGCCCGGGCCAGCCTCGACGGTGAACTTCCAGCCATCGGACCACCAGCTGCGGATGGTCTCAGCATCGTCATCAGCCTTGATGACCCTGACCTTCCACCAGTAGTCCTGGTTGCAGTCGAGGTCGCCTTGCGCTATTACGATGCTTTCGTCATCCACATCAAGCCCATCATACTCGTCTCCCGACACCGCTCCAGTAATTGGATAATCGAAGTCCTCGTCCAGAGCTATAGTCAGCTCGTAGGTGGATGAGTTGCACAGCTCATCCCACGCCAGGATGAATTCCTCGTTATAGCAGTAGCACGGGTCGGCAGGAACCATAGACCCATCAGAAATCTTGGACAGGTCCACGTTGTCCTTAGACAGGCAGTCCTCGTAGTTGTACAGGTTCTCTTCGCCCTCTTCGAGGTCATACGCGGTCATGTTTATGGCCCACAGCAAGGGGTCTCCACAGATCTTCAGTGCGCTGGGCTCGGCAGTGAAGGCCTCCCCGTTCAAACCATTCTCCAGGTAATCCCAGTAACTAGCCTTTGGTTTATCCTTGCACGGGGACAGCCAGCGAGCCATGCCGCCCTCATAGACGGCGTAGATGACGCCGCCGTTGTCGGCATCAGTCATCGGATTGTCCCTGTCCAGAACCACCCCGTAGTAATCCTGACTGGTAGCCTTGAGGTCTTTCCAGCTCGTGCTGTCGTCAACAACCCATCGCCATACGCCCTGCTCGCCATCGGTGACCGCGGCGTAAACGGTGTCGTTGTCCTCGAAGTAGGTGTCAAAGGCAACATGCACCAGGCCATCGCTGCCCAGTTCGCCCTTGTCACCCAGTCTGCTGAAGCTGTCAGCGCTATCGTCGGAGTAGCTGGCACTGCCCATGTCACCGCCGACCAGGACATGCCCGTCAACTGCGACTATGGTGTGACCACTCTCACTGCCGGCTAGCTTGGCATCCTCAGCCGAAGACCATGAGCCCGGCGCTCCGTGCTTGTCTGACATGGACACGTCAGCGTCTGAGTCCACAGCATAGACGGTATCCTCAGCCTCAACAGCCAGGTCCATAATGTCATCCAACGTGGACGCTGTGTGCTTTGTCCAGTCGGTTATGCCGCTGTCGTCGTTCCAGTAGAGCGTCTTGGTTCCCTGGTCTACCAGATAGACTGTGAAGACCTCTTCCTCCTCGGGAGCCAAGCGGATAAGGCCAACCTCAGGCGCACCGGCAAGAGCCTTGCACCATACTCTCATGTAGCTCTCGCCTTCGTCCGTGCTGCTCCACACGCTATCGCATTCACAGCCCAGGTCGTTCACGCTGAACACCCAGACGGTGCCGCAGGGAGGATTCACACCCACGTCAGTGAGCGCATCAATGTTGGTATCAATCAAGCCAATCTGGTTCCAGTATTTGCCCACTTCCTCCTCTTCGCTTACCGAGAAGGCGCTCTCATCGGGGGACTGTGGATCCCATGGAGTTCCTCCGGTGCTGGCATATCCCTTCTTACCGTCAGGGGTATAAGCTACCAGACAGTTGGACAACCCCGTGGGGTCCTTCTTAGCCGATGACCACTGCGGGCAGCAAAGGTCTATTGGCCACTCAGAGGTGCGGTACACCTCCATGCCCACGCAGCAATCAGTAGGCTCGGCCAAGCCCACCATCAGGTTCCCATCCTCAATCTCGCCAGCCATAGAGATGCTGGCCATCAAGGGATAAGTCCTGTTGGTTTTGTGCCTCTCGCAGCGAATTCCAGCATAGTCCACGCCGCTTCCCTTGACCCGGAATACCTCGCCAATCTCGTCAGCCTCTGTCTTGAAGCTTGCTGGAGCATCGGTGCTCAAATCGACATCGTAGTTGACATAGACCCAGTTGTATCTCAGCCCCGAGTCATAGCCAATGAAGTCGTCAGGCAAAGCCATCCCGGTGTGACCAAATGCGCCCAGCGGCGGAGCATCCACTATCTCCACTGGGTCTGGGAAGGAACCTCCAGCGTTACCATTCCAGGCCTTGGTTGTTCCCCATAAGCCTGACTGCTGGTACGTCGCAGTGGCAGTAGCAGTCATAGCCAGGATAGCGTCGTCGCCAGCGAAGCCAGGTGAGAAAGCCACCGAAGTTACCCAGTCAGACGCCATCCAGCCAGCATATGCCTTCGTACCGGTAGTGACATTCGTCCATGATCCACCCCAGTAGCCGCCAGACTCGTAGCGATAGATGTCGCCGGCGTCAGTGCCCACAGCTACGTTGTACTTGTCGTCACTATCCGGGGAGACATCGACACAAAGGATACCGCTGCTGGAGAAGGCAGTGTCACTGAAGTCATCGCCGCCGTCGTTCGAGCCAACCACCATGTCACTTCCAGCTACAATCACATAGTCGGCATCGTCAGGAGCCACGGACACAAGATAGAACGCCTCTAAGTCCTCCTCGATGACTTCATCAGTGATGTCATCCCAGGTCACACCGCTATCCTCTGACTTCACTAAAGCAGTGTCTCCTGGGTAGTCTGCTGGAGGAAACTCGGCATCGTCGGTCACATACACAATAGCATAGATGACCTCCCCATCTGGCCCCATATCGAAGTCAAGAATGTCGGAGTCCGGAAGGATGACCATATCCTCCTTGCTAGGAGTCGCCACGTCGTCCCACTCGCTCTCCTTGGCCGGGTCGGCACCGACAAACCCTGCTCCTATCAATCCAATGACCAATCCCAGAGCAATGCCCACAGACACTACCCTAGCGAGCCAGTTTCTTCTTTTACTCATAATTTCTTCTCCTTTTCAGAATTTAACTTATTCCAACCTTTACCTGAAGTCGACCATCTTCAGTTTCAGGTTTTCAAGATTTACTTTTTAATGTACCTCAATCTAAAGCCTGCCTCATAGCAGGCTGCCCCCATTTTTAGCCCCGGGCCAGGGCTCTTACTTCCCCCTCTACGATGCAGTGCGACTGTTCACGGTCGTCCACGAGGTTAAAGCCTCGCACTACACCTTCCTTTTGGGACTTTCTCATAAGCATCACCTCCTTGCTTACATTATTATTTCAAACCAATAATAGGTACTTGCTTCATCCTAACTGATAAACATGTCATATAGCCAGTCAGAAAAAGTCTCGAACTCTCCTGGTGCCGCTTCTTCTTCAGTGGTGAAGGTCATGTCAGCACCATAGCCGGTGCCGTCGCCATCGCCCACTGCCCTGTAGTGGTAAGTGGTATCCTCCGATAACCCGCTCAAGTCACACCAGAAGCTACCCGTGGCGGTCATATCCACCGCCGAGCAGCTACTGCCATAAGCCGTCGTAGTCCCGTACTCAAAATAGCACGAAACAGTTGAAGCTGTGCCCATGTCGGTCAGGCTACCATTTATTGTGGCTGAAGCGTCATCAATATTAGTAGCAGCATTGGTGACTACTGTTGGCTCCTCGTCAGGTGGAGTGCCGTCGGTATAAGCCGCCAGGTCCAGGTCCTTTGTGATGCCTGCATTCCAGGTATCCGTGCCTCCTAAGTACTCGGTGCTATCCACCACGACATAGAAGTTCACGGTATCACCCTCACCAGGCACGCCAGACACCTGTGCAATCAGATAGCCATACTCCGAGCCGGTAACAGATCCAATCACCCCTCCCACCAAGGTACCATCTGCTAACCTGGCCACAATATCGGTCCCGTCAGCAACATCAGCATCATCCACTGTTACCGCCCCGGTATAAGTGCATACCTGTGGTTGAGCCGAAACTGGCACCACCATCAAACCCGCCAGAAGCATCACCATAGCTACAACGGTAATTGCTCTCCGATGCTTCATCAATTACCTCCTTTCATCAAACTCCAAACTCATTTCAATTTCCTACGGGAGTGCCCCCGTGGGGGCACTCCCATCTTATTATAAACTCTTAGGCACCAAGCCAGCCGATCATGTTCCAGCCAGCATCAAGCGGATAGCTCTGGGTCTCGTACGTCAAAGTACAAGCCATGTCGACCTCGAGCCAGTAGCCTCGGCCCTGCAACAGCGTGGTAAGGGTGTTCCACTCAGGATGCGTCACTGCCCAATCGGGGTTGTAGACTGTCCATCCATCAACGCCCTCACCTGCCTTGTAGGTGTAGACCATCACCAGGTTGTCCATAATGCTAGCCAAGCCAACGTCCACAGTTGGCTCATTCTCGGTGAACTCCACCATCTTGTCCTCGCTCTTGACTATTATCTCGCCTTCCCAGCAGTCATAGATCTTGATGGAGACGTCCACGTCCTCCAGATGGCTGCTCAGCACCTTTATGCCTGTTACGGCATAGTCCTCAGCAACCTCCTCGTCACCGAGAAACTCAGAGACATCAGCGGCAAAGGTAGTTATCTCAGCAGCGGTCATTTCACGAGTGCAATTGATGGCAGACCGGCCATCTGTGTCTATGTAGCAATCCTCGCAATCGTAGTAGTCCACAGGATAGCATGAATTGGTGCACGGGCCGCAAGTGCCGGTCAGCAGTTCCTCGAAAATTCCCCAGGGACCGTCAATCACCCAGTCCACCTTCTCACACTCTGCTGGAGTGCCATCGTAGTTGCGCACGAAGACATAGAGCATCTTGCGGATAGGATCAGTGACAAACTCATCCACATAGACCACTATCTCCTTCATATCTTCGGACATCTTGGTCACCGCGTTGGACACTACTGCCGGATGGTCGCCTATCAGGTAAGGATAGCCAGCAACAGCCTTGATGGTGCTGCTGTCAAACGACTTCTGTTCGAACTCAGCCCAGGCCTCGCCGCGGTTGTCGGTGTAGACCTTGAGAACCTCTGGGTCCTCAGTAGCGGGAAGCCCAGCCAGATCCCTGGCGAAAGCAACGTCGCTACCCCAGACGCTCAGGCTATCCCAGAAGCGGTATGGGCCGTCAATCGTATCATCGCCTTCCCAGGCCCAGCTATCCCACTCGTAGCCAGCCGGTCCAGAACCGTAGTTTGGCGGGATCATTAAGTTGGCCGGTATCTCCTGCCAGTAGTAAGGATTGGTGAAGACCTCGCCGTCAACGCCGAGCGTACCGAACACGCAGTCCTCATCTCGGTAGTACAGGTCAGCCTTGTTCACTGCTCTCAGCAGGCCGGCACCCTCGGTTACCACCAGAAAGATCTCGGCCGGCGGCATAACCGCATCTTCAGCAGTCAGCTTGCCATCGGGTACCACCGTGGTGCGACAATAAATCCACTCGTCCCACTCGTCTACTTCGTTGCCGTCAGCCGGCACGCATGGCTCCGCGTCAATGTCCCAGCCGGTCTGGGTGGTCGGCTCAAGTTTGCTGAATGGTCCGATGACTGGACCAACATCCACAGCGTCCGCCCAATAGGCCGTCAAGTCGGCAGCAGTGATAGTACCATCATCAATCGGCGCCTCGAAACAGGCTTCGTCGCCGTAGCCACCCCACGTTACTTCGTCATCCCACTCGCCACCAACTGTCTCTATCTGGTCACCGTCCTCATCCAGCCAGCTAACGATGTCATCAATGGGCGTATCCATTATATCCCAGTGAGGCTTGCTGTATTTCCACAGCGCCCCGTCAGCTAAGGTGGGGTAGTCGTCAGGAAGCACCCACCTGCCTGCCGGCAGGACGATGTCCGGCACTCCGTCGCCGTCCGTGTCCATAAGCGCCTCTGCCCTGATGCTCTGCAGCACCGGGTCCTCAAAGTAGCCCTTCACCCTCACTCGCAGCAGGCCCTCATCATCAACTGGTAGTTCGCTCATCACCTCACCATCCTCCAGCCACGCCTCGTCGTTGTCCACATCTTCATCCAGGTTCACCAGCACTATCTCCTCAAACGCCAGGAAGTAAACCAGAAAACCTTGCTGGTCTACTATGCCGATGGCAGGTATTTGTTTGGCAGTGGCATCCTGCACTACTTCTGGTACGCCCGTCACCAAAGCAGCCACTACGTTAGACTTGCCCTGCTTGTCGGAGTGAAGTACCACTCGCGCCACCCCATATTCCCCGCACCCATCACACACCTCCACTACTACCTCAGTGATAGCGGTCTCCTTGACAGCAGCTATTCCCCCAGGCATCGGTGGGGAGAACCACAGCTCGCTGCCCTCGAAGGTGCCCACGCTGGGGCTTTCAAGGTACCATATCACGTACATGCCTTCAGCATCCGCTGGCAACCTCCACTCAACCACATCCTTCTCTCCGGCCCAGCAAATGTTGGGCAGCTTCTCAATCTCCGGTGGAGGTATCACTATCCAGGTCTCGTGCTGTACGCAGACCACATTCTGGCCGTGTTTGTCGATGGGGTAATCTGCCAGAGTTACCAGCACCACCCCAGTGGGTGACGCCATATGAATCTCAACGGTAGCTTCTCCATCCACATCGGTTTGGTTCTGTGTATAGTCTGTGTGGACAATGGCAACGCCGTTGGACTCGAAAATGTAAGAGTCTGTCAGGACAACCGAATAATCACCCTGGATAGCGTTGAGCACTGCAAACGGGTTCTTGTAAACAGTTGAGTCGTAAGTAAACGCAGCGGGATCATATTCCTCGTAGGTCCCGCAGCCGCCGTCATCGTCACACGGGTCATCTCCCAGGGCTGCCTCTAAGGCCGCAACATCAGCCAGGGCATCAATGTCCATCAGCCACCAGCCAATCACGGCATCGTCGGCAGGAAGCTCCGTTTCAGTAACGCAGTCTTCCCACAGGAACGAAGCCTCAACCGTCTCGGTGACCAGATACTCATCGAGGATGGTGTCCTCGCTAACGAGCTCGGTGCAGTAAATCTCGCCCCACTTCTTCTCGGCGTTGAAGCTAATGCTGGGGTCATCGTCGAAATCGACGGTGATATTGCAGTCGCCCTTGGTGACCAGATTAAGTGCGATGTAGTTATTCGTAGTATCCAGCCCACCACCGTCAACAATCTCAACGTCGCCTGCTCCGCATCCCTGGAAAACGCGCCAGTCCTTAAGGTCAGGACTTGTATCGCACATCGGGATTCCGGTCTCGCAATCGCCAAAACCATACAGACGGTATTCCTCCTCTGCGGTCTTGACATTGTAGGCAATATCGGGACAGAGCGAAACCTCAAGACCGATATCCTCGCCTTCCAGCACTACGTCATCCAGATAGGTCACGCCGGTAGTGCCCGCAGACCACCATCCAAACTCAATCTGTATTCGGTCGATCACATGATCGGCAAAACCAGCATCCGCCTGGAAGGTTGCCAGGGTGTTCAGCGTGCCAGGCCCCGTCGCAATAGCAGTACCGGCTTCCGTACCATACCAGAAGAAACTGCCGGTGGCCGGGGTTATGGCCATATCGTTCCATCCTGCCGCGGCCGGGCATGGCAGTGTCGATGGCTCAAGGGTTATCTCTCCGGTCTGGTCATCAACCGTGTCGTGCGTGTAGAAGCACACATGTGGACCGTAAGTCCCCGCAGCCTCGAAGTAGTAGCTGTAGTCGAACGACGAAATGTCAGTAAAGTCCATCGTTCCGTCCAGGTCCCAGACCACAGCGGCATAGGTAGACCCGTCCTGACTCCCTCCATCGAGGGCTACCGAGTAGTCACCGGTACCTGCGTAGTCATCCGACCAGGCAACGCTGCCATCAGCGGTGCCGCCAAGAACGAAGCAGATAGACGAGATTTCGGCATCAGCCGGAAGCGCAGCCTTAGTAGCCGCCGATTCCGCCTCCGGCGCCACCGGCGCCGCCCCGGCCGCCGGGACTATCAACAGCCCTACGGTCATTGCCAGAGCAACCATTGAGTAAATCGCCCTGGTATACCATTTTCTTTTACTCATATTTTCCTCCTTCTAATAGTACTCAATCGTTTTACGCTCTCACCCGAAGTCGACCTAAGGTCCCTCAACGCATAAAGGCCGCTGTTCCGAGAGGTCTCTCCTCCCAACGTCCCTCTATCGAGGGACATCTTCAGGCTCGAGCTTGTTGAAAACATTTTCCGCACTAAATTTCAATTTTAAGCCTGCCTCAATTACAGGCTCTCCTGCCCCCTGCCCCAGAGCTGGGGAATTCCCATCCCCATATCTCCTGTTACTTGGCACGGGACGCTATCGCTCTGTCCGGTTTCCCTCCGGATCTCCCCTGAGATTGCCTGGCCGCTGGCCCTTCCGCTTCGCCCGGGGCTTCGACTCACCCCTGCAATGCCTGGCCGGGGAAGCGCCTCGCAATCACAAGAAAACCTTCGGGACTGTTTCATAGGCATCACCTCCTTACATTATTATACATTGTGTCGCCACAAAGTCGATATTCAACTGTTAAGCCCAACCCCTTCCAACCTCCCCTAATTACACAAACGCACATAACCCCCTTCGGGGTTATGCTAACCTCATATCTAGCTAACATATTCTCTCAATAGCTGATTGTTTTGTCAATAGGTAAATCGCCCAAAAAGACAACAAACCAGCCGAACTAACCAAATTAGCCAAACCTGCCTTGATTTCATTATATCACGCCACTTCAATTTGTCAATACCTTGTGCTGGCTGACCACCTGCTACTCCGAGCTATCTTTACATGCCCGGCATGACCTCGCCAGATATAGTCCGCTCGCATTGCCCGTCCCTTGCCAAATAAGCGCCGCATTTCGTAGGGGAGGGTCTTGTACCCTCCCGGCCGGGTGGCATACCGCCGGGGTTTATCCCCCCCCCGCATCCCTAACACTCAAGCCACTGGCTCTTCTACTCGAACTGTGAAAGGTTCAATTCTTGTTTCGTAGGGTATGGGATCGCCATGCGCTTTACAGGACTCGAGGTACAATTCGATGGCCTCTTTAGCCATGAATATAGCCTCTTCTCTGGTTCCACCCTCAGTATAACAGCCGGGAAGAGCAGGCACTTCCACAGAATAACCGCCTTCCTTCTCAGGTATAAGAATAATGGTATATTCCAGCATGCTCGTCCTCCTAGAGAAGTTTCTTCAGTTCTCCTATCGAGAGCTCAGCTTGCTTCACAATATTATTCAAGGTTCCAGGCTTTATTGCTTTTCCGTGCATGGGCACCGTTACCTTAATGCCTGGTCTTCGCTCGTTTCTCATAATAACATGGCTGCCACGAGTACGGTCAACATACCAGCCTCGCTTTGTAAGGGCACTTACTAGCCTATCGCCCTTTATTTGAGGCAGCTTCGCCATCTTCCTTAGTTTAACATAAAAGCGAGGGCTGGGAAAAAGCGACAAAAACTGCTTGCTTTGTTAGAACACGTGTACTAATATAGCCTCACCATGGAAGCTGGGCTGGACTGGGACTCACTGCCCGAGGAACTCCCCTACCAGGATGACGGCTGCGAGCTATGGCCGCATTGCCTCGACTGCCCTTTCCCCACCTGCATAAAGGAGGAGCCCTGGGGTATCGAGCGCTTTACCAAGCTGAGGAGGGCCGAGCGG
>CAZHQV010000079.1:0-10124 GCA_964534285.1 uncultured Dehalococcoidales bacterium | reverse complement strand
AATTCCATAAGCCACCGCCAAACCCAAGCCTACTCCTTTTCCTTTTCCCTTGGTGGAGCTGGGGTTACAATAGGTAGAACTTTTGAACTGGCTTTCAGCCTGACTACCTAGCACCACAGCTTCCGTCAAAGGTAATTGTAGCAATGAAGTCCCGAGGTTCGCAACCGAGCCCACTGCTCAGGTAATAAGGCGACGAATCGCCTAGGGGATGTTAAGGCTGCCTGAACAAAATGGACAAATGTTACCTCTGGAGAACAACACGCCCGATTGAATATTAAGAATACACGTTGTTTGCTACCATTTTCTAACGAATAAGGTCAGCCGCACTTGGGCGGAACTGGGTTTACTTGAGTTTAGGCCGAGCCCCATCATCAGCCTGCAGTGAATTGTCGACTGGTCATATTGGATTGATCTACCAAGCCGTAGGATTCAAAGGGAATGCCTCCACTACCCTATATGTTTCTGGATTGAACCCAATCCAATTGTCAGCTGGTGTGGGAAATATTGTATGGGCAATTCCACTTTCTTCGAACACAGGCGCGTAGTAGTGAATAGATTCAAAACAGTGACGATTCTGCGCTGTCCAGTACTTAAGCAGCTTTAAGGTAGTCTCATTTAACTTGAACTGCCAACCTGTCACGTAAAGTAGCAGTATGATTCCAATGTCTGTGGATGAGGTATAACGATCGGATTTACCCATTATCTTATCCACGATGTAGCGTGCGAAATCATATGGTTTGTAGAAACCGGGAGCTTGGATGTATGATGTGCCTAAGTGCTCAAGCGGTGCTATTTCCATAAGCTCTATGTATTTTAGCCCGCCGGATGTAACGGCTTTGAAATCGAAGTCGTCCAGTTCACTTCGTGATACGCTTTCTATAGCAGGATGGAGAATACCCTGACTTCTCATAGTATTCAGAAAACCGCGTACGACAAAGTATTCGATGTCTCCTTTTATTCTTGGAAAGCTTATTGGCAAGAACTCCGCTTCGCCTCCAGTTGGTCCAGTTGTGAGCTTGATTGGCCCACTGGTTCCTGTCGGTTTTTGGGGCTTGAACATTTCACTTTCCACAGCTTTCTCACGCTAGTTGACTAGCTAACATTCTTTTTTAAGCTTATTCTATGATTTATCACATCGTAACATTGAGAGGAAGAGGGTAGCAAGCAATTATGATTTATCGTACTAAATTCATTGAAAAAAGATTTAGTATGATTAAACATCTGAGTAACAAATCGCCCTTTTGTACAATTTTGGCTCTTCTCGAAGACATTAGCGATGGTCTCTACCTGAGTGCAGGGGAATCCGAACTTTGTGGAAGTCTGATTCTCTGTGACTCTAGTACCAAACAGCTATGCCTTTCTAGCTGAGGACTGTTTTTGTAATGATGCTGGTTACCATCGAGATAATTGCATTTGGTATCCAGCTTTGTTTAAGGGAATCTAAGATTGCGTTGATGTGCTTTTTGTCTGGAGTCTTAGAGCGCAGTTCAAAGGTCAGTTCGTTTAGAGTTCTTACTAGTGCTGATATTTCCTGTTCAATTGCAGCATTAGCTGCTTTCTGAGCTATCTTTATATTTGCCCCACTTATGTTTGATTGAAAACCAATTGTACTTGAACCAGGTGCACCACCAGCAGCGTGAACAGAAAGACCAGTTCCGCCACCAATTGCAGTTGCCTGTGTCCCTGTAATGTTAATTTCAAAGTGGAATTGACCTGGGTTTTCTGCAATTGACCTTGCAATCGTCTCAACTAGCTCAGCCGCTTCGTGGGTTTCCATTTCTCCTTCCTTTACATCTCCAGTTCATAATTGTAATTCAAACTGCTACTGACCGTTTCTATTTTATGCTGATGATTCTTTGGTGGCAAGGATTAGACACTAAGTTAACATTACGCTATTTTGTGTCGCCAAGGCTCGCCAGTTTTCTTGTGAGCTGGGCTATACACGTAGACTACGCTTTGTCACTTGTAGAAACTTTCGGGGACATACTGACACTCAATCCATCTGGTGCCTTGGCCAACCCGCACCGCCATGACGTTAAGGGAAATATCTACGAAGGGTACCGTCAAAAGGTTCAAATAGTAGCCCAAAGGCGGAGCCCATAGACTAACTATCAACGCTGGCCTTCTTAGACACACTCTCAATGGCCTCCGAGAGGGCGGCATTACCATCGGGGTCACCAAAGTAGTTGTCTACGTGATATAGCCTATCGGAATACTTCCCCCGAAACACCCCTTCATCGATATGCCAGAATTTTGAGAGTAGGAGATCGCTATCTTCTTCGGGTAACATGATGACGATTTGCAGTTTTGGGTTATTTTCTAGCGCTTCCAAGACTCTTGGATTTATCTCGTCCTGTCCGAACGCGTAGCCTATTGAAATCAAAAGCCGTGCCTTGGCAAGGCATGCTGAAAAATAATCATACAGGCAGTCGAAGGGCTCCGTCCTATGCCAAGGAAGGTATATCGAATCCTCCAAGCCTTCTAAATTCCAGTACTCATCGCCGAACGAAACCTCTCTTTGATGACCTGGGTTCACAACAACGGGCCCAAGGTTGCCTATGTGCCCCAATGATTTGATTGGTCCTCCAGGGTACCAGCATGTGGAGCCGTGGAGCTTGAAGAGGCAAAGGTCAAGATTTTCTGAGGGAACGAAGTTATCAAAGTATTGACGAGACCAATCGCCACCTCGTAGCCCAGAAAAGCCATCAATCAGACGGACAGTGCCTCCTGAGGCTATAGCTAACTCTTCAAAGCCCCAATCATAATTTGTGGTGAACACTGGCAGGATTGCACGTTCTCCGCCGAGGCGACTAAGCAACCACTTCCAATGTTGCAGCGTCTTTGTTCCGTCAACCTGACCAAAGTGTTTATATAATACGTCTAGCACTGTCTCCCACATTTTCTTAAGTTCGCTCTCTATATGCATAAGTTTGTCAAACTCTAAGTCTTTGGCTGCGGAGTGCACTGACTGTGGTACCTCGTTATGAGCCAGGAGCCAGCAACCCAAGCGCATTTCATTTATGATCTCTAGTAAATACTCGATATTGACCCAATCTTCTCCTACTCTGTATCGCCGAGCAACAGCCTTATAGAGGTCACGAAGCTTTGTTCTCTCTGGTTCCTCAAGCTGCGCTTCAAGGAGAGTTCTCGCCCCTTTCGTTGTGGCAAACCCTAGGGGGGCAGATGCTCCCGCGCCTACTAGGAGGATAATTGAGCTACTCGTAATGTGCTGATTGAACTCTGGTGCTGAAACTCTCACCTTAATTATTCGCTGACATCCGATTTCGGCACGTAAGTTCGTCGACGGGGAACAACTGCTGCTCAATTTCTGGGAACAATTGATACATATCCACTGGGTAGCTCCTCTATGCTATGATACATCCGGAAGCAGTGCTAGGCAATAGATCTCGCAAGATGCTTGGTTACCATGGTTTTGAGCGTGAGTCTACAGATGCTAACTAGAATATCGGGAAAGGTAGCCCGGAACAAACCGTCAGAAAGTGTCCAGCACTATTGCTATTCGCGGGGAGCAAGTAATGTACACTAGCGAGATTTAAAAGGTTGACTAGTAAGAATCCCAAATGGTCCCTTGCTGCCCTCTTCTTTGATATCTAGAGTTGAACCATGCTTATGCAGCTATGTAACATCAATTAATGCTCTTCCAATTCCGCCGTTTGGTCTATAACTTGGTGGTGGCTAGGAACTGCAAACATTGGTGAAGATTTCGATTTGTTCTTATACTGAGCTAGATTCCGTATTTAGCCTCTCTCCTCTTGAACGCCTCTTTCCCACCCTCCAGAATTGGCAAAATGTCTCCCCGCAACGCCAAGTCTTCAAGGCTACCAGACTTATAGGCTATTCGGTTATCCTTGAACTCGGCAACGATGACTTGTTCGGCATCGGTGTTGACAACGAGATTTGCATTGTTGGTAGCTATTATCACTTGTCTCTTTTCTTTTGCTTCTCTGAAAGCGGCCACAAGTTCATCATAAACGTACCTATTGTCCAGACTTTCTTCCGGTTGATCTACGATCAATGGATGGTCTCCTTCTGCCAAGAACAGCTTCAGTAGAACAGTGGCCTTCTGCCCCATAGACAATTTGACCATGGATGTCCCTTTGAAAAGAATCCTCGTACTCAACTGGTGATAATCATCAAAAACCCATCTGTAAAAATCATAGTTGGCTATTGATCTCTTTAGTCGATCTCTAAGCTCTAGCATCTGTTGCATCCATTCTTCGATTCTCGAAGCAGATACCTGGATATCACTCTCAGAAACAATGTCCGCCAGCTTTTTTGCATGTCGCTGCATCTCAGCTTCATCGATCCTTCTCAGGTCCAGCAGATCTAAGCCCACTGCTAGGAATGATTTCTCGTTGAAGTGGACGCTTGAGCCGAAATCGATCCCCGACAATATGTAGGTCCTGCCGCTTGAGAACGTCTTTATGACTTCTCCGTAGTGCCTTTTCCATTCAAGGTACTTGTTCAGTCGGTTTTGATACTTATCCTTTCTCTTGGTATCAAGGCGGTTGATTTCCAGCTTCCCCTGGTTGAGTTCGTCCCGTTGCTTCTCTAGCGACAGGATATCCCTCTTACTTTCCTCTATCTGCTTAAGCAAGTCTGCAAGCTTCTTGGAAACCTCATTAAGTTGGGCAAGCCGTTCAAGAGAAGCCTCATGTAGCTTCCGCGTGTTCTCGATTCGCTCGGGCAGTAGCACGAATATCTTAGTGACCATAGCAACCTGACCAGAGAAATCTAGTTGTGGGATAATGAGATCCACGTCTAACCCAGATAGTGCAATGTTGATGTCGATGATGTCCTTATCGATGTCATCCAAGAAGCCCTGAAGCCTATTCTTGAGTGTTTCTAACTTGAGTGCAACACCTTGTAATCTAGAGAGCCGCTCCTGCAATTCACTTTCGTCTTTCTTTAAGTTAGCAATTTCCTCGATTAGGTCCTTGTCCATACTCTCTGTGAGCTTCTTAAGCTTGTCTTCCCTGTCCTTCAACTCCCCATTCTTGACTGCCAGTTGTTCCTCAATCCCACTCAGAGCCTTTGGACTGGTTTCCTTATCAAGTTGGTTTATTCGCATATTGATGGAGTCGATGGCGCTGCCCAATAAGTCAATTTCACGTTTGAGTTCATCGAACCTCTGTTTGTATCCCTTCGCTGCTACCTCCCTGTTGCTGAAGATGATTTCTTCTATCTTCTCATCAAGCTTTTGTCTGTTTCCGCTGTACTCTTCTATCCTTCCCTGTGGAAGGTAGGTAATCTTCGAGGCTCGGAATAGCTTCTCTTCCACAAGGGTTTTGGTAAATTTATCCAGCCCCTCTTCAGTGAATTCTAGATCGACCTTAAGATCCTCCTTCTCAGACTGAATCCTTTGAACGAAGGAATTTGGATCTGCCAACTCTTCAGATCCTCTAAAGCATCTATCCTCAAAACAATTGGCAACAAGATCAAGCATGGCCGTTTTTCCGCTGCCTTTTCCGCCTGTGACAGCAACTAGGTTACTGTTCAATTCGATATTCTGTTCTTCAATTGACAATTCGCTACTTATGCAAGAATCGTATATTCGCATTGAGCTCAAGGTGTAGATGCTCTTTCTGTGCTCAGGGTCTTCGGCTTGTATTCTAACCCTGTCCTCAGGCTCATAGACGATCTGTTTCAGACCCTCAAAGCAAGGGTCTGCCTTGATCCAGCAAAACCGATCTTCATCCGGCTTGCAGAGCTTTTCAAACGAGTGTGCGTCTGAACCGTGTATACATGGTCTTGGATGACCAAACTCAGAGATAAAGTCCTGAACGATGCCAACACCCTTCTTCCCAAGAGCCCAGTCCCTAGTATTTTGATTCGATGAAAATATCGCGTGAGATGGCATGAGAATTTGCTTTCGAGCCAAGTGCGCTTGGCTACCCCAATCAAGTAAACACCACCCTTCCTCTTCTAAGACAAGTAAATAGTTGCCGTGGAAGATTGACTTCTTGACTTCCAACGCATTGACAATCTTTTCGAGAGGCACCATTATGTTCCGGCATCCAACAGAATACTCAGATCCTTTGAATTTGGGTTCGTGCTTCTTTAACAAAGCTCCGATCTTCACAATATTCTCGTAGGATAGAGTCCTGGGTTCTAGTGATTCGGTTCTTATGTCGAGTTTCTGAAGGAATTCCTTTTCAATCTCATCCACATCTACTTGGTCGCTGAAGATGACGTGGTAATTGAGTCTTCCATAGTTTTCCACCAGCACATCGAGCCTGAATTCAACGTTCGGCAAGATCAAATCAAAATTCTGGAGTCTGCCCTTCTTCTTGTAGTCCAGAACCCTCTTGTACCCTTCTAGAGAGAAGTAGTCAGTAATTCCTATGACTGCGATACCTCGCACCTTTTCAAGCTTTTCAATATACGCATCCCACAGATCATTTTCATGAGTTTTGAATTGATGCTCAAAGGATGCAGGTGTATGAACATGTAGGTCCCATTTTCGCCATTGTGATCCTTTGCTGTTCATTCGGATATCCTAATTTGCTGATTTCCCAATATAGCATAGGTGAACTTTTCGAGCCACATTGTCGTTGTTCGTGTGGGGTACTGGTCCCACCCGATCATAGCACGAGAACGCCTATTCAAAGAACCACCGTGACCTCGCTTTTCACCTTGGGGCCTACCAGTTAATAAGCACACTTCGAACCACGAATCAGGGGGCATCCTTCCGCATCCTCTCAAGCTCTTCAAAAACATCGGTGAGTTCTTTTCTAGCCTTTCCCAGCGTTTCATTCATTGACTTTATCAGGGCGGCAGCCTCGCGTGCATCATCTGCTATCTTGTCTACAGGGGTTTCAGATCGGTCAAGCCGCTGCAATATTTCATGTAAACGTTTGTCCTTTTGCTCATAGGTCATCTTTTCAATATCAGAATCCATGGCTACCTCCTCTTGGTTACAACACTGGTTGCCGTCCCATCGGTAAACTGTGTTTCTAGAGAATCATCTTCCTTTATTTGTGTTACGCTCTTCAGAACCTGACCACGACTATCTCTGGTAATAGTATATCCTCGTTTCAACACTTGTTCTGGTAACATCGCGTAAAGGCGTTTCGCTTTATCATTCAAACCCACCTGTTTATCAGCTATGATTTGCAGGTATCTTGAAAGCTGGAGGCGCTCGCATTGCTCTTCAAAGCTCTCCTGCCTCGTATCCAGTAACCAAGCACCGCGGTCGTGGAGCCTTTGTATCTTTCCCTCAATATTTGCCTCTTCCGTTATGAATACTCGTTCAAACGATGTCCTTGCTCCCAGTATACTATTATCCAATTGAGCAGAGGCTAACTCAAATTGCTTTCGAAATCCCATCATGGCACCATGGACATTTCTCTGCATCAACTGTTCTTGAGTTGCCACGCGCCTATCTACGATGTGCTGCAGTTGATCACCAGTAGTCTTTAGTATAGTTACTAGTTCCTGAATCCTCTTTACCAATTCCCCTGCTACTGCGGTTGGCGTCTTACAGCTCGTATGGGCGATAAAATCGAGAACGCTGATATCAATCTCGTGGCCAATACCTACCCAGACGGGGATGGGACAAGCGAGAACTGCACGGGCGATCTGCTCATTATCGAACCATGCCAGGTCAGCTTGTGAACCTCCGCCTCTCACAATGCAGATAACATCGACTTCAGCTTGTGTGAACTGTTGTAGTGATGAAACGAGCCCTTGTTCCATATCCTCGCCTTGCATAGGACAGTCAGCAAAGACAACCTGGAATGAGAAGGGAGAAGCGATAATTGTCTTGGTAAAATCGTTGTAAGCGGCCGATTCTTTGCTAGTAATGAGCCCGATACGAAGACTAGCAACTGGTAGATATGTTTCCTTGTTATTGTTGAGTATACCCTCTTTTGTCAGTTTTTCCAGAATCTGTCTGCGGTTAAGGTTTATCTGTGATTCGCCGAATGTGGGATCTATATCATAGATATCGAGACTTAGCCCGTATACCTCATGGTAACGTACAGCGCACAAAACGCAGACCTCACTGTTGTCCTTTAGTACATCGGGCATTCCCAGTGTCTGCAGCTTTTCGGTTATTTTCATATAATTGTGCCGCCATATGGTCGCCCTTATTCTCGCGATGGTATTTCCCATGGCATCCACATCCATAAGCTCACAGTAGTAGTGACCCGATCGTTGCTCCCCTCTGGCAGCAATGAGGTGGGCGCGTACCCAGAATTCATAATCAGATAGTTCCAAAAGAGCGTCTTTGATCAGGTGGGTCACTTCGCTCAAGAGATAGATTCGAACTGGTTGGTTCCGATTAGTTGCCACTTGCATGTCGGGGTTGCCTCTCGTACTGATTCTACCATGTATAGTTGCATGTAGTCAGCGATCCACGAATTATTATATCTCTTATCAACTTCAAATAGACAACTTAAGAAGCAAATAGCCATAAGGTTACCTTTTAGACTTTTCATCGGTTTGTGCAGTGGCCAATTTATTTTCCGACAGAGTATGAACTGACCGGTAAGCAAAACTGACTTTTGTTGAGCTACGCCAGGCTAGTGCTACGTAAGAGGATATGATTTCACGCATACCCAAATTGCCCCACGTTTTCCATGGTGCTATCATACAATTAACTCCAAAGAATCTTACCAAAGGACGGCAGTATGACTGTATTCTTCAAGTGCAAGACATGTGGAGGAGAACACAAGTCTCCGATAGCATTCGCTAGTAAGCAATCCTTTGATTCAAGCAGCTTGTCCAACAACATTTTTCAGTGTCCCAAAACAGGCAAGCAAGCTAGCTATGACAAAAAGGACATGTTCTGGAAAGCACAGGGTTAGTCGCTCAGAGGTATATGGGCTGGGGGAGGTGAGGGTACGGCGTGCCGTCTGAATTTGAAATAGGAGCTATCCGGTGAACCGATATATACCCAAACATGTGAAGTTATTGCTCAGGCAGGAAGTGAATTGGGGCTGTCCTGTCCAAGGATGCGGCAGCCCATTCCTTAGTTACCATCATTTTGATCCCCCGTTTGCCGAGTTCACAGATGGACGGCAGCATGACCCAGAGGGTATGATTGCTTTGTGCTTGGGTCACGCGAAAATGGCTGATGGTGGTGTTTGGACCAGGGATCAATTACGACAGATGAAGCGCTTTCCGTTTCTACAAGGTGGTGAAGTAGCCGGTCGACTGCCGTGGCTTAGGCAGGATGTTATTTTACGCTTTGGCGGTCTCACATGTGTGCGGCCAAAAGTGATCCTCAAAGTCGCTGGCAAGCCTCTGATATGGGTAGACCGAGACAATGTGGGCAACATGCTCTTGAATATGGACATTCCTGCCAGCAATGGCATGCCCCTGCTCCGGATGGAATCCAATGACTGGCAAGTCTTTGGTAGCATAGCCAACCTTGAAGCAGTGCCAGCTGGACGTAGCATCCAAGTGGAGATTCCGAAGGAAAGCTTCGCCCTAGCCATGGAATTTAGAGATATATCACAATCAGAGCTTCGGTCTGCTGTTGAATCCAAAGCTACTGAAAGCACGAGGAGGCGCTGGACTGAATACCAACAACTTAAAGCATTGCCGCAACTCTCAACAATTCGACCGTCATTCGAGGAGGAGGTAGAAGTAGCCAAACAAGAGGCTTGGAGACTCTATAATGAGCGCATAACAAGCTGGCCCGCTCTTGAAGTAACCCTGACAGGGTGTCTATCTCATCCAAAGCCCATTATCCTGACACCGAGTAGCTTGCAACTCCAGGTTTTCCTTTTTGTGGATAGCGTGACCTTTGACAGTGAAACAGCAGTGTACATAGAATAAACTGTCCTCCAACTTCGATGCCCGGTTGGCCACATCCCTATCCATATCAGGGCTAAACAAACCTCGGCTTTGTGAACAAAAACTCACTTTGCGCAATCTCCTGATGGCGGATATAATGGTCAGAAGGGATATGGCTACAGTAGAGATGAAGGCTAGTGGTGGCGCTCTGACCATTCACGGTAAACGGATGGTCGCTGAATCGATGTACGCGAAAGGGAGAAGCTTTATCGGGGCCGCTTTACTCTTGCGACAGCGGGGAGGCTACGAGTACGTGGTACTGCATTTACTCTGTCAGGGAATCGAAATCACTCTAAAGG
>CAZHQV010000078.1:3496-10152 GCA_964534285.1 uncultured Dehalococcoidales bacterium | reverse complement strand
GCCGATTCTTCTTCATATGCATGGGGATGAAGTAGACATCTTTGGCTCCAGCTTCGAGGAGTTTTTCCATTAGGTAGGGATAGATTTCTGGATTCATATCATCAATGTTGGCCTCAATGACCGTGGCGGCGTTCTCTACGTAAGCGTCCCCGGAAATCTCTTCGGCGGTTCCCAAGAAAACCCTCAACAGATTGGGGAAAGGAAAATCTCTTTGTCCAGCACCGTAGCCCATTCTTTTGATCACCATGGAAGGCATTCTCCCAAAACCACTTGCCAGGCTGGAGATGATGGCCGCTCCGGTGGGGGTAGTGAGTTCCCCCTCCACATCACCACCGTAAATAGGGACATCTCTTAGGAGCTCTAGCGTCGCAGGGGCAGGAATAGGTAGAATCCCATGAGCGCAGTTGGTAAACCCTTTGCCGACATGAACCCTGGAGGCATAGATTCTATCTATGCCTAATCTCTCTATGCCGCTTACCGTTCCCACGACATCAATAATTGTATCCACTCCTCCCAACTCGTGCAGGTGGACATCAGAAAGCGGGATCCCGTGGATTCTGGACTCAGCTTCTCCTATTCGGGTGAGTATGCTCCGGCTTTTCTCTTTGACTCTGTTTTCTAAGTCGCTTTTCTCTATTACCTCGACAAGTCTGTCAAAGGCCCGGGGCTCGTTCTTTTCATCTCTTATTTTCACCTGAGTCCCGGCAATCCCTTGCTTCGACACCTTCTTGACCTCCAGCTCCCAACCACCCACCTTAAGCTTTTCTGCCTCCTTTCGGAGTTCTGATTCTTCCCACCCCAGGTCCAAGAGGGCCCCCAGCATCATATCGCCGCTAATGCCGGAAAAACAATCGAAATATGCAATGTTCAAACTCACCTCTCCACCTTTGCCATTTGATTGATTAAGCCCGCCAGATATCCTGCTCCGAATCCATTATCAATGTTCACAACGGCCACACCTGGGACACAGCTGTTGAGCGCGCCGAGGAGAGCGGAAAGCCCCCCAAAGCTAGCTCCATATCCTACACTGGTGGGTACGGCGATCACGGGACGCTCCACAAGCCCACCCACTATACTGGGAAGCGCCCCTTCCATCCCGGCCACCACGATAAGGACATTTGCTTCTCTTAATTCAGTCACATGATCCAAGAGGCGATGTACCCCGGCAACACCCACGTCATAAAGCCGTTTCACCTTGTTTCTCATGAATTCAGCAGTGACTGCAGCCTCCTCAGCCACGGCAACATCTGCGGTTCCGGCAGTTATCACAGAGATAAAGAGGCTACCCTCGTCTTGCCGCTCTTCCTGTCCAAACACTATTGCCCGAGCCAAGGGATTGTAAACGGCTTCAGGAGCTATTCTTTTCACCCGCTCATAGATTTCTTGGCTTGCCCTTAAGGCCATGAACCTACTAGTGTTTTCCCGCATCTTCCTCACGATTTCTGCAATCTGCTCTGAGCTCTTCCCCTGGCAGAAAATCGCCTCAGCAAAGCCTCGGCGTAAGCTACGATGGGTATCGATCTTAGCAAAGCCGAGATCTACGTAGGGCAGACTCCCAAGCCTGTCCAGCGCTTCTTCAGGGGAAAGCTTCCCTCCCCTCACCTCCTCCAGAAGCCTTCTAAGATTATCCTTGTCTATATCTCCCCCTCTATGGCTCAAGAATGTTCATGCTTCCAGTGCGGTAACCTTCCAAGTCCAGGGCTACATAGTGGTATCCCAATTCCTTCAGTCTTTCGGTGAGCTTGGCGGGCAATTCTCCGTCCAGAAACAGGGCCATATCCTCTCTTTCTACCTCTATTCGAGCGATATGGCCATGGTCACGCAGCCTAATCTGCCGCACTCCCAGGTCTCTCAAGAATCTCTCACCTTGCTCGATTCTATGAAGCTTATCCAAAGTGATTGCGCTTCCGTAAGGAATTCTAGTGGCTAGGCATGACGAAGAGGGCTTATCCCAGGCGGGAACTCCCAAGTCTTTCAGCGCTTGCCGAATCTCTGCCTTGGAGAAACCAACATCTTGCAGAGGGCTTCTCACCCCGAATTCCACGGCAGCTTTCGTTCCGGGGCGAAAGTCGTAAACGTCATCTGAGGTAGACCCGTCTAGAACATGACTAATCCCATATTGCTCGGCAACTTCGCCAAGTTTTGAGAATAGAGTCCTTTTGCAGAAATAACACCTTTCGGGAGGGTTGGAGAAGAATTGTTCATCCTCCAGCTCCT
Source organism: uncultured Dehalococcoidales bacterium (assembly GCA_964534285.1). Classification (GTDB taxonomy): domain Bacteria; phylum Chloroflexota; class Dehalococcoidia; order GIF9; family AB-539-J10; genus JADFUX01. The sequence continues at coordinate 7,935 of CAZHQV010000078.1, read as the reverse complement.
CGGTCTGAACGAAAACATGGTTTACTTTTAGCTCCGATGCTATTCTTCGCGCCTCTTCTGTTTCCCAGCGTGGATGAATAGGCGAGGTCGCTGTGGCAGCTACAACTTTCTCTCGCAGGCTTTCTTGAGCAATCGTAATTAAGAACGTGCTATCCACTCCTCCAGAGAAGGCTACAAGAGCCGAAGCCGTTTGTCTCAAGAGTTCTCTGAGTTGGTCCAACTTTTGCTTCATGGTATAGCACTCTGAGGCCTTGCACGGCACAAATCACGCACATCGAGAATCTCAAGGGGTCTGACTGTTGGTCGGTGCCAGCATATGTCCTATGCTCACCGCACTTCATACAGCGCAACTTGTGGCCCGGTTCGGAAGCACTGAATTCTTACAGCTCCTGAAACAACTTCACTGACCTCAATGCCGTGGTGGCCCTGCGGACTCCCCTGATACCTGCCTAACCGTCACAACAACATTTCCGTGAACCGCCTTTCTCATCCCCCGCAGGTCTATCGAAACCATATGCATTTGCCATGTGCCCTCGGCGGCTCATGACGAACGCTCACTCTTCGGCCAGTAACCGCTTCGCCCTATGCTTGGTCAGTCCTCGTAACCAGCGCTGCGCTAACCAGACACAGCCTGTGGACAAACCAGAATCGGTGCAATCCTCCAATGTCCTTATCGGGGCGTTGGCAACAATGCCTTTCTTCTCCAGATTGATGACCTGTAAGAACCGTCCAATCTACCGGATAACATACCCTCCTTCCACGAAAATCATCTCTCCTGTGATATAGTTGGACTCCTCGGTTGCCAGAAATAGGGCAGCTCGGGCCACGTCGAGCGGCGTCCCAATCCTACCCAGGGGAATCGCGTCGATAGCTTCCTCCCGTATCGTCGGGTCTTCCAGATCCTGCCGGGTCATCTCTGTCTCAATGGTTCCCGGTGCAAGGGCATTGACATTGATTCCATAAGGGGCAAGCTCCAATGCCATACCTTTGGTCAGCATCCTCACACCGCCTTTGGAAGCCATGTAATGGGACTGGAACTCAATCGCTACCTCTGAGGCAATGGAAGACATGTTTATGATTTTGCCGCCCTGCCGGGCGCGTATCATCTCGTTCGCCGCAGCCTGAGCAAAGAAGAAGGTGCCTTTCAGGTTAATATCAATGATTCGATCCCAATCCTCTTCAGTTACCTGGGCAAACGGCAAGTATTGGAGAACACCTGCGTTGTTCACCAAGATGTCTATTCTCCCAAACTCTCTCACCGTCTCAGAGACTGCCCTTTGTATCTCATTCAAGTCCCGAACATCCGTCTTGATGAATAACGCTTGATTACCCTTCTCCCTAATCAGGGAGGCCGTCTCCAGTCCTCGGTCTTCCAGGACTTCCGCCGCCACCACTGTTGCTCCCTCTTCGCTGAACAGAAGGGCAATAGCTCGACCGATACCGGCGCCAGCCCCAGTGACTATGGCAACTTTGTTCTTCAAACGCATTCCCAACTCCGTGTACTACCGACCCTCAACAACAGTACAACGTCTGGAACCCGGCCTTTAGCCATCTCCCTAGTTCACCATCTATTGTTCTTCTGCTTCTTTGGCATCCTTCTCAGCTATCTCGTAGATCCAAGGCAGGACAAAAGTAAAGATATTGGCAAAGGAGGGACAGCCGCCGACCACGAAAGCACCCCGGTCGCGCAGTTCTGCTGGCGTCAGAGACCCTTCTGCCGGGAGTCCGACCCATTCGTTCCAGACGCAATCGCCGAGAAGACAAGTCCTTTCAGGCTTGAGCTTCGGTGGGATATAGGTATTATTCCCTATGATGAAATTTATAGGCTCTTTGAGCTTGGCCAGTGACCCGTCCGCTTGGGGCATATTGAGCGTTAGCCTCAGGATTGGCTGACAGCCAGTGACACAGGCGCCGTGGGTATAGACATCCACATTATCATAACATCCCTGGACCTCGAACATTTTCGGGGGCACGAACTGCCTCTTGACCTTTTTGAGGTCTGCACCCTTGATTACTTGGTTTTCGGGTTTCCCGTTCCCGAAGCCCTGCCGAGTGGCCAAGCGGGTAGTAATCATGAAATCCCAGGGAAACCCTGAAGCCTGACAGGCGACCGAGTCGGCGGCCACGATATCATCGCTGATGACGATTGTATTGAAGTCCTTTATCACCTCCCAGTCAGTGAACACCGCCGGGCCGTCGCCCTGTATGGCCCACAGGCCGTCAATAACAGTCAAATCGGGGTAGAAAACGTTCAGCGTATCGACAAATTTCTGATGGATATCATTGGCATGCCGGCGCTCCTTGTCACTGGTATAGTCAGTGAATCCATCTTGTTTCAGTGTCCGAGTGTAATAGCCCTCAGCGTTCTTAAGACCCAAGGTCATATAACCTTCAATATGGGTTTTCCACTTGGGCACGGAAATGAGGACATCGGCTTCCAGCATAGACTGCGCTGCATGGAAATAGGGAAAGGCTCTAGCATTCTCAATATTCACCCTGATGTGGGAGTCCCACTCCAGACAGAGGACTTCTCCCCCTGCTCGCCTGGCTGCCGGGGCAATGCCATTTGCCTCCATCACATCAATAGTGTCCACATCTTTCACCTGCTTGACCGCCGCGGAATCGTCGGCCACAATCACCCTCCTGACTTCAGGAACTTCCTCCCTGATCAGTCCAACCAAGGCTTCAACCAACCGGGGATCCACGTTCCAGGCACTATCAGGGGGAGTGTTGTACACCGAGTTGACTTTTAGCAGCACCTTATCACCAGGTTTGACAAACTTCGTCATCCCGCCTAAATAGTCGATGCCTTCCTTGAGCATTGCCTTCACCTCGTCAACCGCTTCCTTATCGTACTTGGCCGGTGTGCCGCTGACCTTTGGTCGATGGAGCAACGCTACTGTAGACTTTTCTCCCTTTACCTTCTTCATTTTCCTCTCCTCCTTATTGGTTCTTATTTAGGTTCCTCCCCTAACGGGCCTTATGGTGGCTAGAGGCTCCCCCGCCTGGAAAGTAGAACCCTCGTTAACGAAGATGTCCTCCAATGCGCCTTGAACTGGACCTGTTAGAGAGACTTCATTACTCCCCACCCGCAGTATGGCTATCTTCTCACCTATTCCGACCCAACCCCCTATCTCCTTCAGCCATGCTACCACCAGACCTGGGGTTCCCCTCCGCTCTTCCTCCCAGACTACTGCTCTCCTACCTTTCCTAATTCTAGTGGCTAGTTCCTTTTGTTCCACCCGAACCTCCTTTCACATCACTCTCCCCGCACACGACTAGTTACCTGAATGTCGTCGCTGGGCGCTCTTTTTTCCTTTGCCGTTCTCACCCCCCCAAACTTTCTTGGTGGTACCTGAAGTGTCGTTTGCTCTCCACCTCACCCATTCTATGATGACTGTCTTCCGATGTCAATGGGTGACTTCGCGACCTACGTCAAGCCTCTGCCAGAGCTCAGCCACTCTGGCTTCGAGTTGCTCTATATTACCATCGTTGTCAATCACCTCGTCGGCGTATTTCATCTTCTCTTGTGTCGGCATTTGTGATTTTAGGCGAGCGAGGACTTCAGATTCATTTGCTGCTTTGCCTTTCTTAAGCCTGTCAACTACTTTAGCCTCTGAGGCTACGACAAGCCAGACCTGGTCTACAAGGGCCGTCCACCTAGCTTCGATGAGCAAAGCGACTTCTAAAACCACGGCCTTAAGCCCACGGCGGCGATAGGTCTCGATTCTTTCCTTCGCCATGCCATATGCCTTGGGGTGGACTATGTGGTTGAGTTGGGCTAGGGCTGCGGGATCGGAAAAAACTAGTTGACCCAGTTTTTGGCGATCGATTTGCTGATCTGAGGCGAGTATGTCTTTGCCGAAGGCGCTGACTAGTTCGTGCCAGGCCTCGCCGTGTGGCTTGTACGTCTCCTGTGCCAGCTTATCGGCATCTATGATGGCGGCGCCAAGCTTGGCTAGAATCTGACAAACCGTGCTTTTGCCGGAGCCTATACTGCCGGTTACGCCTATAACAACCATTCTTGTTTGCCATATTCTACTCTGGAAATGGTGGCTGTGGAAGTGAGTTATGGGCAGGCAAATCATGGTGGTATAATTGCTTAGGGCTTTATGGAAAAGGAAGCAATCCTTTGTGAGACCCTCTCTGGTGATAGGGTAAGATGCCATGTTTGCCAGTGGCGATGCCTTATTAATCCAGGCAAGATGGGTGCCTGCCGCATGTACACTAATCGTGATGGCAAGTTATATAGTATGAACTATGGCGAGGTATCCTCAGTGGCAGCGGATCCCATCGAGAAGAAGCCGCTGTTTCATTTCTTCCCTGGCACCCAGGTATTGTCTCTGGGTACATGGGGTTGCAACTTTCACTGCAAGGATTGTCAGAACTGGGAGATCTCTTGCGTTGATATTCCGACCACGTCGCAGTATTTGTCTCCT
>CAZHQV010000078.1:0-3486 GCA_964534285.1 uncultured Dehalococcoidales bacterium | reverse complement strand
TAATTGTAGTGGCCTTGCCTGGACGTATAACGAGCCTACAGTATGGTTTGAATATACCCTGGACTCAGCCAAGCTGGCCAAACAGAATGGTTTGTACACTGTCTATGTTACCAACGGCTATGCTACCCCGGAGGCGCTGGATACCATAGGTCCATACCTCGATGCGTGGAGGGTTGACGTCAAGGGGTTTACCGATGGTTTCTATCGCCAGCTAGCCAAGATACCTCACTGGCGGGGTATTCTGGAGGTGGCAGAGCGAGCCAAGGAGAAATGGGGTATGCACGTTGAGGTGGTGACCAATATCATTCCTACGATGAATGAAGATGAGGAGCAGCTCAGAGGGATCGCTACCTGGATTCGGGATAAATTGGGGGAACTGACGCCGTGGCATGTAACTCGGTTTCACCCGATGCACAACTTGACCTATCTGCCGCCTACTCCAGTATCCACTCTGGAAAGGGCTTGCAGAATAGGAAAGCAAGCTGGGCTGAAGTTCGTTTACCTTGGCAATGTTCCTGGGCATGAGAGTGAAAACACTATCTGCTATTCTTGTGGCAATCTGAATGTCCGCAGGATTGGCTATGATACTGAGGTGATAGGGCTCGATGACTCCAAGTGCAAGTTCTGCGGTGCTGAGCTTAATTTCAGGACTAGGTTGAAAGCCGTTTCGGTGCCGCCTATGGCGGAAGAACTCCATCCAATAGCGAAGCTGGCGAGGGAAACGGTGGAAAGCTATGTTCGCCATGGCAAGAAGCGTGAGTCGGGAGAGCTTACGCCTGAGATGAGCGAGCGAGCCGGCGTTTTCGTTTCCATCCACGAACACGGTCAGCTAAGAGGTTGCATAGGCACCTTTGAGCCGACTCAAGCGAATGTGGCTGAGGAAATCATAGCCAATGCTATCAGCTCAGCTACCAGGGACCCCCGTTTCCCGCCGGTGACCGCGGATGAACTTGGCGACCTGGAGTACAAGGTGGATATTCTTACCCAGCCTGAGCCTGTCGAGGACGTGAGCGAACTCGATGCCAGGAAATATGGAGTGATTGTGGAGAGCGGATTCAGAAGAGGTCTTCTTCTGCCTGACCTGGAGGGCGTGGATAGCGTCGAGGAACAGATTAGCATTTGCCGGCTCAAGGCTGGGATAGACCCTAATGAGCCGGTTGACCTCTACCGCTTCGAGGTGAGGAGGTTCAAGTAGGCAAGCGCTCGTGTGGCCTTTTGCTGCCGAGGTGCCAGGCGGCGGAAAGCTAACTGGGAATGTTTGATACCCAGGTCCTGAATCTTGACATTGGCTAAGGGTCAAGGGTTGTCCAAGCCACCTCCATCAGTATAACCTCGTGCCACCAAGTGGATGTTCTTCCTTAAGCCGTGAGTCGCGTGGGCGTATCCGTTTCAGCAGCACCCGTGAGATTGCTTGGCCGCTTGCCACATCTTCGGCTCGCAACTTCGGCTCGGAATGACGGGGAGGGTGGTCTGTCGTGAGAAGAGGATCGCATTGGGAGGAGCGTCAGCGAGGCGGCAATCTAGTTCTGCTTGGTTCCTGTGTAGCACCAAATCATTCTCGAGGTGAGCCTTTTCAATCTAGACTCACGGACCAATGGGCATTTTCAAAGATTGCAAAGAGCTAGGCTGCTTAGATACGATGGGATGCCAAGGAGTGAATTGGCAAGTAGTGTTGCTACAGGGGCTACTAGCCATTTGCCAACCTTTGACAGTTTGTTCTTAAGTGAGTACCTTAACGTCAAGTTTTACTCAAGGAAGTGTTGGATTTCGGTTAAGAAATGAAGGAATTGCGGAGGCGGCTGTGGCATATCTTTGGAGGTCTATCTGTCGCCATAGCTGGTCTTATGGTGCCGGAGAACATATTCTTGCCTGCACTTGTTTCCGCCACTGTAGCCTTTCTTATTCTTGAGGTTACCAGGCTGAAATTCCCGCAGGTGAATCGGCGATTCTTGACTTGGTTTCACCCCCTCCTTCGGGAGCAAGAGGTTTCAAGGCTTACAGGGACGGCTTACCTTCTCATGGCTGCCGTGATCGTGTTTGTTTTCTATGACAACTCCATCGCCGTTGTGGCCTTGACTTTTGTTGCTGTGGGCGATCCCATAGCTGGTATGGTTGGTGAAAGGTGGGGGAAACTGAGGATGAGGGATAAGAGCTTGGTGGGCAGCGGTGCTTGTCTTCTTTCCTGTCTTGTGGCAGGCGCTATCTTATCCGCCATAACCGACGTCGCTTTACCATTAGTTGTGATTGGGGCGTCGTGCGCTACCTTGATGGAGTTTATCTCCCTGCGGATCAACGACAACCTGACTGTCCCTTTGGTGTCAGGCGGAGCGATGATGCTAGTCAAGCTCGCCGTGGCAGTGTAATGCGAATTCCAGCTGTGTGGTTGTGGCCTTATAGATTGAGATTCAGGCCTTGGCCGTAGCCGTGGGGTTATGCATCTTTGTTGAAACCTTGTGCGGGGAGCAGACTTCTTTCGTGATTCACCATATACGAGCCGAGTGATTGATACAAGTCGATTCAGTTTGGAGGTCAGACGGTGGCATCCCCCACAGTGCCTAGCAGCCTAATATAGTCATGTGCTACAATTATGGTGGTACTGTGTGATTCGTAGAGTTCTGTCGCGGGGACCTTGATTTGTCCAACGTACGAGACGGGCAGGGTTGGGTTATTCCTCTGCAAAGGACTACTTCGTTCACCGCAAGTAGCATTGCTTTGCTAGCAGTCACTTCTCCTACCGCAAGGAGGTTAGGGGTTGAGATAGAAGGGAGGCCCTGCCCAGTCTTATCAGTGCGAGACGGGCAAGCCATTGTGAGATGTAACCGAAGCAAGCTCCGAGCGGGGATTCCCCGCTTAGGCTCGGAACAAGCGCCACAATCTGACTTGAGGCCCACGTCGCGACTCCCTTCGTCTGGTGAGATAGAGGAGGTCCATTTTGCCTAAGTTCCTAATGACCCCCAGAGATACGAAGTTCTATGACTTGTTTGAACAGGACACCAGAAATCTAGTCGTTTCCGCAGAAAAGCTGGTTGATCTGTTTGACAACTACGAGAATGTGGAAGTGAAAGTAAAGGAACTCAAGGAGCTGGAAAAGCAAGGTGACATTGTAACTCATGAGATAATAGCGAGGTTGCATCGCACCTTTGTGACCCCGATTGATAGAGAGGATATCGCTCTCCTCGCTAATACACTGGATGATGTAATGGATTTCATCGAGGCTGCTGGCAGAACAGCTTTCCTCTACGGAATTACTCAACCCACGGAAAGAGCTCGGGAGCTGGCCTCAATTGTAGCTAAGGTGGCGTACAAACTGGACGAGGTAATGCCTTCGTTGCGCCGCCGTAACCAGTTCCAATGGATTCTGGAGCAATGTGTGGAGATTAATAGCCTGGAAAACGAGGCTGATGACGTGCATCATGCTGCCTTAGCTGAGCTGTTTCATGATTGCACCGATCCGTGCGAGATAATCAAATGGCGCGAAATCTACCA
>CAZHQV010000077.1:0-10270 GCA_964534285.1 uncultured Dehalococcoidales bacterium | reverse complement strand
TCAATTCCCTCGCTGCTGGCTCCCCCAATTGCCTCCTTAACTATCTCCTCAGGGGCATAATCACCACCCATGGCGTCAACTGCGATCCTCACCACTGGTCTCATCTACGATCCTCAATCTATTCAGTACTTATCCTCAGCCCAAAAGCTCAGGCTGTTTTGGCGTCCCTCCAAAGCCGGCGTGAGTAGCAAACGAGAGCTGCAGTGTCAAGCCGCGCTTTTTGACCTGATGTATTTAACTACGTCCTGAACAGTCACCAACTTCTCGGCATCCTCATCCGGGATCTCGATTCCGAAAGTATCCTCGACGGCAGTAATTAGCTCGACGAAGTCCAAGCTATCGGCAGCCAAGTCATCGACGAAAGATGCCCCCGGGACTACGTCTGCCTCATCAACCTCCAACAGCTCCACGATCAACTTCTTTAACTGTTCAAATGTGTCGTTTTCGCTCATTCTTTTCCTCGCTCACTTTCTCGATGCTAACTCTCGGAGCGTTGCTTAGTCCACTCCGTGTCAGGGGGGTTCCGGCTGAATTGTTGACGAAAGACTTCGGGGGCTTCCAAATAAGCCGACCCCTGCCCACGGAAAGCACGCAATTGCTTGGCCAACTATCCAGGAACCACACACGATGGGCGTCTTGCGCAAGAACTCACTGGCAGACCTATCCAGCGTTTCTATCGTATCCATTGCCGCTGCAAGACCTTGCAAATTAACCACATCATGGTACCCCTGTCAATATATCGTGTCACGATATATCAGCCGACGCAAGCCCCAATATGATAGAATGGGTGGGTGTGAAGATAGTATTCCATGAGAAATACAAGCTGGTGTATGCCTATGACCCAGCAGCTAAGGCGGGAAGGATTGAAAGCATCGTCGAGGCATTACAGGGTTATGAGTTTGTTACGCCTGAGCCCGCCGCGGCGGAGGACATTTCCTCGGTTCATGGCCAGTCTTTGATGGACTCAGTGAAAAGGAGCCAGCTTGTTTTCGAAATGGCCAGCCTAGCCGCTGGGGGTGGCATAATGACCGCCGAGCTTGCTTTGAAGGAGCCAGCTTTTGGTCTGATAAGGCCGCCAGGACACCACGCCGGTAGGCATTTCAACGGGGGCTTCTGCTTTTTCAACAATATGGCTATCGCTGTGCAGAAGCTAATCCAGCGAAAAAAGACAAACAAAGCTTTGATAGTGGATATTGACCTTCATTACGGCAACGGCACCGATGATATTGTCAGTGGCAGGGGGGATATCGTTTTCCTGAACATGATGTGTCAGGGAAGACAAGACTATTTGTCACAACTGCAAGAAAGCTTAGCCCTGAGCAAGGGCTACGACATTATTGGCGTCAGTGCCGGATTTGATACATATGAGAAGGACTGGGGAAGAAGCCTAAAAACGGAGGATTATCACGCCATAGGCAACTTGATAAAGGAAGCAGCCAGATCTTGCCGGGGCAGGAGATTCGCCTTACTCGAAGGCGGCTACTATGTTGCCGATCTGGGCAAGAACGTAAGATCCTTCTTGAAAGGCCTAGAATAGGCTGGGACGGGCCATAGCAGAAGCTGTTGTTCATTCGCCATTCATTCTCAAACCAGCAGATCCTCCCTGTACTTGCTAGACTCTTCGCTTCTTGTAATTCTAAACACGGCGAAGAATCTCACAACGCTCAGGACGAGATCCGCACAGCAATCTAGGCGGGCAATCTCTTGAGATTGGGGAGCATATTCCGAACGCAAGCGAGGAATCTAACTCCCCACAATGACATGCTCCGGGGTGTCCTTGCGACACACCCTAGAGCTCAAGTTTCATGCCGGTATGCAGAGGGGAGAACCTCTCTCCCAGGGCAAGGTAAAGCTCAACCTGTGCCTTGAATCCTGTGCAATGGCCGGCCCATATCCATTTTGGGTTCAGCTTGGAGAGTTCCTCAACAGTCCTTTTTGTTCGGGCATCAGGTGCGTCAACTAGATGCAAACCACCAACGACGCCTTCTATCTGGTCACAGCCAGTTATTTCCTTGGCATGCCTCACAATGTTAATGACTCCAGCATGGCTACAACCGGCTACAATCACTAGACCCTTCTCTTCAACATTCGACACAACAGAAATATCGTCGAGCATCTGGTCATCTTCGATTTTTCCACCGTCTGTCGTCTTGAACCCTATAACAACCTCTTCAAAATCAACCTGTCTCTTCACTTCTCCAGTTGTCATAATTCCAGGCATCATCTCAAGAGGGTCCTTGGTGAGATAAAGCCTACCGCCAGCTTTTTCTATCTCCTCGCCGGAATCACCCTGCATAACGCCTACGTGCCTGAGATAGGGCTGGACGACAAAATGCGTACGGAACACATCCGGATGAGCGATTACAGGGAACTCCCTTTTCCCGATTTCTTTAAGCATTGCCACTATTCCCTGGGTATGGTCATAGTGGCAGTGAGTCAGAACGACAGCATCAATAGCAGCTGGCCAAACGTTCATGATTCTCATGTTGTACAGAAGGGCCTGGGGATTCTGGCCAACGTCTACAAGGATTCTTCTTGTAGTCTCACCTCTCCTCCCTTCAAGGAGAAGGGAGAGCCCATGCTGGCCCAAATACGGACTTTCGTAAAGGACTGAATCCTCCGCCAAGACTGTGATTTTCAGACTATCTAACTTGCCGCCAGTCTTTCCCATAGCACCCCGGAGAGAACCCAAAATGATGAAACAGAGTGCTACCACAATCTAGCTGTGGTAGCACTCCACTAATAGAGCAATCGAGAGGTAATTGCTACTACCCCTTAGATCTGCCAGAGAAGTATCTCTATGGTGTCATTGGCATAGCCACTTGGGGTGGTAGGATCCTTCACCACCTGCCAAATATCCCAGGCAGCGGCAGTCCGATCGCCTAGCTCATTGAAAGAGAGGGGACCAGTGGCACCATGGAATTCGAGCTCTGTCAGAGCAACCCTTATGGATTCACCATCGTAGGCACCCGCCGCCTCTATTGCCTTAGCAGCCGCCCATACCGCGTCGTACGTAGTATCACAATAAGTTTCAGGTGCTATATCGTACGTGTCCTCATACGCTTTGGTGAAATGCTCATACAGCTCACCTTTGCCCACAGTTCTGGTGCCAGCAGCAAACGCCTTCTCCATAAACTCAGCAGACTTCGGTTCCTCGAACAGCCCCGAGCCGTAGTTACCATCACAGCCCAGCCAGGCAATATCATCCAAGCCCAGATCCAGAGCCTGCTTGAAGACTATGATTCCATCGTCACAGTAGGTGCAGGCGAAAACCACATCTGGGTCAGCATCCTTAATTTGCTGCAACTCAGTGAGGTAGTCCTTCTTCGCCTCGTCGTAGTGTATTGACACCACATGTTCACCTTCCCATCCCAACTTTCCAAGGCGGTCAGTGATCCAGTGTTCTAAACCTTTGCCATATTCATTATCTAGCACGATCGTGGCCAGCTTGGTATAGCCCGCATCCATGATGATATCGCCTAACACCACACCTTGGGCATCGTCACGCAGACATGTGCGGAAGAACCACTCCGTCCCCTCTGCCTCAGAAAGCGGAACTCCTGTAGCTGATGGTGTTATCAACGGTATCTTGTGCTCGCTCGCGTATGGAATTGAAAGCAAAGAAGCTCCAGTAATCATAGGGCCAGCGATTACTTGCACCCCGTCTATCTCGACCATCTTCTTGACCCTGTCAAAGCCTGTGTCCGGAGTTGTAGCGCCATCCTCCGCAATCAATTCCACCTGTTTTCCCAGCACGCCACCAGCAGCATTGATGTCATCAACCGCTAGCTTGGCGCCGTTCAGCATCTTCTCACCCATTGCAGCCAGGTCACCACTGGTATCCAAGAGACAGCCTATCTTGATTGTCTCAGCTTCCTCTGGGCCACAAGCTACTGTCAGCACCAGTAGACACAGGGCAGCCGCCACCATTAACAACTTTCTAACCATATCACACTCCTTTCTTGAGAATTCGCCGCTAATTCTGCACTGAAGGCAGATGCGTGTCAATACCTTTAGCTTCCAAGCCCAGAAAACGCTGCTTGGACGATTCTTCAGCGAATAGGGAATCAGCATCTCCTTCCATAGCACATTCGCCGTTGACCAGGACATAGCCTCGACTAGAGATACTCAAAGCCTTTCTAACATTCTGCTCCACTACTACTATACCTACGCCAGCTTCCTTTATCCTCTCCATCTTAGCTAGGATAACCGCAGCTGGTTTAGGAGACAAGGAAGCCAATGGCTCATCAAGCAGCAGGACTTTTGGTTCCGCCATCATAGCCCTAGCTATGGCCAACATCTGCCTCTCGCCACCTGACAAGTTTCCTGCCAAAGCACTTTTCCTCACCTCGAGCTCAGGAAACATATTGTAGATTTCTGCCATCCCACCCTTAATGGAAGCTTTGCCTTTCCTATGATAGGCTCCCATATCCAAATTCTCACTTATGGTCAGATTAGGAAAGACATTGTTCGTCTGAGGCACATAGCCTACGCCCAAGCCTATTGCCCGATCACAGGCTATCCCGGTGATGTCCTTGCCCTGATAGGAAACCTTACCTTGAAACAGCCTGGCAAAGCCAAGGAAACTCTTAAGCAAGGTCGACTTGCCACTGCCATTGGGTCCGACGATAGCCACAATCTCACCCTCAGCAACCTTCACGGAGACATTGCGGACAATAACGGCATCGCCGTAACCGGCGTTGATATTCTCGGCCACAAGGATAGGTTCTATTTATTCCTCCCCCAGATATGCGTGATAGAACGCGGGTTCCCCGCTTATATCTTCAGGCTCTCCTTCAGCCACCGTTCTTCCTCTGTCCATAACATAAACCCAAGAGGCAAACTCAAACAATATCTCCAGCCTGTGCTCCACAATGAAAAAAGTCGTGCCATTGCGACACAAATCCTCTAATTTCTGAAACATCTTCCTGCCCAACACAGGATTTATCCCTGCTGCCGGTTCGTCGAGGAGCAAAAGCGCCGGCTTAGCCATAAGCGCCCTGGCCACCTCCAGAAGCTTCCTCTGCCCACCGGAAAGCTCACCGGCAGGAGAAAAAGCCCATTTGTCCAACTCCATAAGCTGAAGGATCTCTAGAGCTTCCTCAACTAGCCCTTTTTCCTGCTCCTGCCATTTCCTTCTCAGGAAAAGGCTATTCAACAAGCTGTCACCTTGCTGGCCTCTCGCCGCCACCAGCATGTTATCCAACACGCTCATTTGATAGAATAGGCGCGGCAATTGGAAGGCATTGACCAAGCCCAAGGCATAAATCTTGTGCGGGGGCAGGCAGTTGATGCAATTACCATTGAAATAGATATTTCCCCCATCAGGTCGGTGAAGACCAAGAATGGTATTGAACAAGGTGCTCTTTCCGCTGCCATTAGGTCCCACTAAGCCACAAATGCCTCCCTGTTTCACATCCAGGCTTACACCGTTGACGGCGTAAACTCCACCAAAGTGCTTGCTCACTTCTCTTATTGTTAATAATGCTTCTTCCATTGACGGTTGTCTCGTAACCAACTACCTGCGACTTTGCATAGTGTTGTCTGAGTGGACATACACGGCATCAGGAACGGGAAATTATAGCTTACAGTTGTTGCTCTTGGATAGCCCCTTGGGTCAGGGGCTACATTAAGACGAAGATACGAACACCAAAGTGTTTGCTAGCTTCTCTTACTCTTAGCAACACTTCTTTCACGACGGGCTGACTCTAGTGCCTTGGTCTTGATTGGGCTTTCCTTCAACAGACCCTGCGGTCTGTAAAGCAAAACAAGGATAATTAAAGCACCAAACAAAATATATTGCAAGTTACCGGGGTCAATGGGCAGAGCCAAGTAGTCTTTGGCTATGTTTGCTCCTCTCTCAAAGAGCGTCACCAGCGCCGCCCCCAGCAGTGCCCCCCAATTATTAGCCGGTCCCCCCAAAAGCACCATTATCCACACGGTAAAGGTAACCATAGGCATAAACATACCAGGGAGGACGTAGTGGAGGTATTGCGCGTAAAGCCCACCAGCTATCCCCGCCATAGCCGAGCCTAACATGAGCACTTGAGCCTTGTATCTGGCCCTATTCTTACCCAAGGCCTCGGCAGCCACCTCATCCTCCCTCACAGCCCGCATCACTCTTCCATAGGGAGAATTGGCTAATAGTTGGGCCGCAAGGAAACAGATAAACAGGCAAAGGTAGACCAGGCCTACATTCTCTAAACGGTAAATAAGCTCAGAACCCGTCCAAGCAAAGACAGGAGAAACTGGTATTCCCCAGTCACCCCCAGCAAAATCCTCGGATTTAACAATCAATCTTAGAATCTCACCAAAGGTCAAAAGAGCTATAGCCAGGTAGTCTGCCCTTAACCTCAAGGCAGGCAAAGAAACAAGCAAGCCAAACGCAGCCGAGATGATGGCACCAGCAATGAGGCAAAGATAAAATGGAACACCGATTTGGGAGAGGAGAGCATAGGTATAGGCACCGATAAGGAAAAAAACTACCTTGCCGAAGTTGGCAAGCCCGGCAAAGCCAAACTCCAGATTCAGAGATAGAGCCAATATGCCAAAGATGCCAATAAAGACAACCAGGTCCAGACCATAAAGCAAGGGACCCAAGCTAAGCTCTCCTAAACAACATAGCTAACCCCTGCGGCTTCACGATCAAAGTGACTATCAGAATCAAGAAGGCTATCCCTATACGATACGTGGAGGAAAGCCCAAGAGCCACCAGCGCCACTACACCGAAATTCTCAGCTAAACCAACGATAAGGGCTGCGGCTATGGCACCGTAGAAGTTGCCGATGCCGCCAAGTATGACTACAGCAAAGATGGGCAATATGATATCCCACCCAGTCATGGGCCAGACCTGAGTATTGGCACCGCGGAATATGCCAGCAATGGCCGCCAGCCCGGCACCCAGAAACCATGTTATCCATATCACCCTGTCAACGTTGATTCCCGAGGCCAAGGCAAGCTCAGGATTGCTCGACGTTGCCCTGATGGCCTTGCCTATCTTGGTTTTCACCAGAACAAAATGCATGGTCACTGCCAGGGCTACAGCAGCAAAGATAAGCCATAGCCACAGATTGGTAACAGCGAGCGCGCCTATGTCGTGGCGAGACCAGAGACTAGATGTAGGCCAAACAGTGCTAAAGTATAGAGGTTCCCATCCCCAGGCACCACCGATGGAATACCTGAGAATGAATCCCAGTGCTATAGATGCCACCATGAGATGAATTATGGTAGCTCCCCTTTTGGCCAGTGGCTGAAAGATGCCACGATAGCATAGAAACCCCACCGTGCCGGTGCACAAGAAAGCCACGATAAGAGCCCCCACGGGACCAGCTCCCAACTGCCCGGCCACGAAGTAGCCAATGTATGCGCCGAGGGCGATAAACTCGGCATGGGCAAAATTAGGGAAACCCGAAAGGCCATAGGTCAAGGTAAGACCTACAGCCCCAATGAGATAGAGGCTCCCTGTAACAGCGGAATTGAACAATACTTGCGCCCAATTAACTGCCACCGACTAGCCAGCCAAAAGGAATTCTAGTTGGGTTAGATCGTGCAACGATGCGTCATTGCCTCCCGATCTGTCAAGATGTACGGCACGGATGCCAACTCGTTTGGAATTCAAGAAATCAAATTGCCAACTGTCTCCTACATGAAGAACCTCGCCTGGCTCGGTCCCCGTCACGTTGCACATCGCAAGGTAGAATTCGGGGCTCTTCAGTTGTCTGTAATGTGAAATTGAGGAAAAAACCCGAGCAAAATAAGGCTTGATGTCCTTTAGCAGGGGATTCAACAGCTCCAACGGCGTGCCTGAGGCGACAATGAGTTGGTATCTTCCGCTTAGAGAAGAGAGAACCTTGGTCACTTCAGGATAATAGCGCACTCTATCCTGATAGCTTTCCAGCATTGGTTGTGGACTGCCTAGCTGAAAGTATCCAAACCAGTAATCTATGTCATACCATTCGAGCCTCTGGTCGCCCACTCTGTCATATTCCTTGGCAGTAATCGCCTTCGCTTGGTCAAGCCCAATCCCTTCTTTCTGGGCATAAAGGGCCGGAATACCTTCGTGCCAAATGCTCTGGCTGTAATCAAAAGTCGCTAGCGTTCCTTCAGCATCAAAGGAGATCACTCTAATTTGGGCCATGCGAGTTGATGATAGTATCACCTTTGTCGCCAAAAATCTACCCACAAATCAGCGAACAGATGTAGTTCACATATAGGGGCAACACGTCAGACTGCGAACGTTATGACAAAGGAGGAGGCTGCTAATCACATGAAGCAGTACGGGAAACTTTGATTGTTTATCGTTTAGAGCTAAAATAAGGAATATGGGACCAGGTTATTTGGGCACAAGACAGCAGGCCGTTTCTTATGAAATAGGCCCAATAAGGCCTCCCAGCGAGGCTTATTCCTTGCTTATCAGGACTACGCGAAATTGTCCCTGGAACAGATGCCAGTTCTGCAACCTCTACAAAGGCACTAAGTTTGAGCTCAGGTCCGTGGAAGAAATTGGCAAAGACATAGAGGCAGCTAGAGCTATTAGCGATAGCATAAAGGCGGCAGCCTGGAAAACGGGCTACGGCGGCAGAACCGGAGAAGTGGCAGGCGCGCTCCTGAACCAAGCTGAGCTTGGGCAATGCGTGTCCGGCGTCGCCCTCTGGCTCTGGGCAGGAGGTGAACATGCCTTCCTGCAGGATTCCAACAGCCTCATTATGAGAACCCCTGATTTGATCAAGGTGATACAATTCCTGAAAGAATCCTTTCCCAGCATCAACCGAATAACCACCTATGCCCGCTCTCATACATCAGCCCGGAAGTCATTGGAGGAACTGAAAGAACTCAAGGATGTCGGCCTCAGCCGGATTCACACTGGGCTGGAAAGCGGCTGTGACCCTGTGCTCAACTATATGCAAAAGGGGACCACCGCTGAGCAGCATATTGCAGGCGGGAGAAAGGTAGTGGAATCTGGTATTTCCCTATCTGAGTACGTCATGCCTGGCCTAGGTGGCAGAAGAATGTCGTCCCGACACGTTAAGGAGACGGCTAGGGTACTAAACGAAATCAACCCCGGCTTCATCAGGTTGCGCAGCCTCGTTGTCCGCTCAGATATGCCTCTATGGTCTCAGCTAGAAAGCGGTGACTTTGAACTACAAGCGGAGGACGAAGTGGTCGAAGAAATTGCCTCTCTCATCGGTGAGCTACAAGTCACCAGTGAGCTTACCAGCGACCATATTGTTAATTTGCTGCCTGAAGTCGAAGGCAAGATGCCCGAGGACAAAGAGAAATGCCTGAATATCATAAGTAGATATCTTAGCCTGCCCGCTAACGAAAGACTGAACTTCAGGTTAGGGAGAAGAACCGGCCACTACGAGAAGCTCGCCGACCTCAATAATACCTACACGCACAGCAAAATTGATGAGGCTATAGAGCGTATCAGGTCAGATGGCCGCAATGTGGATGAGGTGATAAAGAGACTAAAGGACAACTTCATATAGAAATGGCAAAGGGATTCATAAACCTCAACCGTTTCAAGCATGGCAGGGCGATAAAGCGAAATAGCAAGCAAAAGGACGATCGGCGCGGCGGGAAGAGACTGAACGGATCCCCGCAGCCAATGGCATCCAGGTCACGCCCACCGTCTCTGTTTTCCCCATTCCAGTGCTGCTCGAAACCTTGAGACCACTATTGGGGCAGAACTCCACCCTCCCTACCAGTTCCCCACCACAGTCTGTACAAAACACTGTCTGCCATCCGAATCAAGATGGGCCCTGCGTCCAAATTCTCCCCTTCCCGACATGACTAACGGTACTCATGGCATCTCAAAGAACCAAGCGCAAACGACCCAGTGATGCGAGCAAGAATGCCACCCATCCGTGTGGGCAAAAGCGCGACGTTTGTTGAACAGGCTGAGATGTCAGGCGCTATTCGAACTCGCGTTTCCCCATTGCCACGAATATGATGGCTAGTATCCCCAAGATGATGTTGAAAGGAGTCGGGCCGAGCGCGCAAATGGCTCCAGCAAGCGCCAGCCCCCAAATCCTTCTCTTCAATGCATAAATACCGCCTACTATAGCCACTATCCCAAGTATTATCGGGATTGCGGCCATTCCTGCGACCAGACCGCCGATTCCGGGTATCCCACTCAGCCACGCTAGCCCCCCAGCAAGTGCTCCCAGGGCAGCAAGGAGTATCCCGAAAATCACAGCAATAGCTCCTGCAATGATACTCAGTATCCCCGCAGTCGTCGGCTTCCATGTTTTCTCCATCTCTTATCCCT
>CAZHQV010000076.1:0-10280 GCA_964534285.1 uncultured Dehalococcoidales bacterium | reverse complement strand
CATCAAAGAAAAAACAATGCCGCAAATAACACTAATTATTGCCAAAATAAAGAAGTACATACTCATTACTTCACACCCGGTTTATTTTACTTACTGCCACAGGATTCAATTATACCTGAAAAAGGGGGGCTGTGGCGCTTGCGAAAAGATATGCCCAATGGATATCCGCATTACCGATTATATTAAAAACGGACAGCGGGTTCTTTCCACAGAGTGTATTCTCTGTTTTGAGTGTACAAATGTCTGCGCTAAGGAAGCTTTGAAAGCTACTTGGGGCCTTGATATGAGGAAACAAGAGTTGCTTAACATGAGGGAAAGCCCGACAGAATGACTTTTTGCTGGTCGTATTATTTGGACAAGCTTCTAGGGGAAAGCTACTCAAGAACACCAGTAATACATATGGATCAATAGACATCCCAATGTGTATCCAACGGTGACTGAGCAAGTATCAGCGCAATTGTATACTTTCTGGCGATTAGGCACCTGATATGAGCGCATGAGATAACAACTACTTTTGAATTGTCACCTATTGCACTTTATGACGGAAGGTGTGATGTGCCGAGTCGTCGTTGCACGATCCTGACATTTGTGCAATTGCTGCGTGATATACTGTGAGGTTGTCACTGGGCATTGCCTCCCGGAATGCGGGTATCGCACTGATACAACCTGAATGTTATATTAACCCATGAGGAGACGGCAGTTACGATGTCAACCGTGCCCGTTTTGGAGCGTTCGCACGCAGAAGGTGAGCCCCGATGAAAATTTTCCTGCGGCACGGTCTTGAGACAGGGCAGGCCGAAAAAGTCATTCGTCGATACTACGATGAGATGGGAAGGGGTACTCGCGCCTATGACGAGGGCAAGGGCGTCGACCCTAATGACGACCAATTCCCTCGCGAACAATTAATCGAGGCACGTAAGCTCGTCAACAGAGTCGGCGGCCGTGGCATACCAAGCAGAGCTATTGATGATCTCTGCGCTAGGCAATCAAGGATAGAAAAGAAGTTAGCGGAGGTACCGTCCAGCATAACAATACTTGACAAGACAGAGAATATACCGTGGATGAGCATATCCGAACTGTTCGATGCGTTCAGAGTGCCATACGTTACGACCGCTCGGTACACAAAAATACTTCACAAGAAACGCCCGAACCTGATACCCATACTGGACAGACACGTTAGGGATGGCTACCTCCTACCAACGATTGCGAGGGGCACCATGGCGGGGTTCTCAGATGCAGAGAAAGCGACGTATCTTGTGAGGGAAATGAAGAAGGATGTTGCGAAGAATGGTGAGGCCCTTTACTGGCTCCACGAGTGGCAGGGCAAACCATTTCCCATCTCTATCCTCAGGATACTTGACATCCTGATCTGGTGCCGATTTGGCCCCTTTCGGGAGCGCTTCGTAGACTTATACACCAGTAGCCCTTAGATACCATTTATTCAACATTCCTCGGTTTTGTTAACCATCGGCGTACTCAGGGCAGACGCAAGTAGTCCGTTCATATGAGAATGGCGTTATTCTTACTGGCATGGCCAACCTGGATAATCCCACTCTGGATAACATGCAGACTACTGCTAAGATAACTCAGGTGCCAGAGTGATGGCCGATGGAAGTTCAAGTCCTGCCTGGAGCGATTTCATCTTTTCGGCACCTGATGGATACCGAATCGTCCAAATTCTGGGTTGACACTGGCCACAATTGAGATTAACATCTCTCTGTGGCTAGTGGCCTCGAATACTGGAAGCAGAAAGGAGAAGAAAGGTGAAATTCTTGACAATTAGTACCTTCAAGGACACACTGTCTACACTTCCACTTGGTACGACAATGCAGATGATGCAAGGGATGCAGGCCTGGATGAAGCAGCAAAAACAGGCGGGAAAAATTTTGGAAGCTTACGTGATACCTGGTTGGAAACGAGGTGTAGTTATCGGAGAATTTGGTTCTGCCGAGGAAATAACTCGGATGCTTCCTCAAATGCCTGGCTTTGGGTTCATGGATTTCGAGATGTATCCTCTGGCTGACTTTGACGAAGGCGTTAATGACTTTGTCGAAGGCCTTAAGAGGGCTCAGCAATCAGCTCCTAAGTAAACAAATATATCTGTTATTACTGACCGCTACCGATTATGACGCGATCGGCTAGAGTTGCGCAGGAAATTCGTAGCTTTGCTCTAAGACTAAGCAAACCCAGATTTTCACCTAAGCGGTGAGGCAATTCTTTATGCCACGCCCCTGATATTCAGGGCGACTTTGTCCGTCATCAATAGTGTTCTTGCCAAGGCATACGAAGAGGCCCATTAACAAACACTCAGAAGGTGTGACACTGATCTTCTTCGGCGCGGAGAAGCTGTTGCGTTCATAAAGGCTATGCCCCACCCACAATCTTATCGTCCAGGCCTTTTATGACGCTTGATTCGCTCTGGGTTTCACTGAGGATTAGAAACTCTTTTATCGATGTGCGAAGACGTTGCTCTACGTTTTCAACAAACTCATTGAACTTGATTCTATCAGCACCGATCTTGATAGTTTCTCTGACTGTACCTCCATGTACAATGTTGCTTCTTTCGCGGTAGGCGGTCTTAAGCCCTTCGAAGATTGTTTGTCTTTCTTCGGCAGTCTTACCCAGCAAAACAGAACCTCGCAGAGCCAGTCTATATTCGAGCTCCTGACGTTCATCTTCTTTCAGCAACAATGCTTCAAACCCAATGAGGTAATCGATCAACTTATCTTCTAGCCTCACTCGTTCATAGGCAAACTCGAACCTCCGTAGCGCAATATTGGTCGTCTTCTGTTTCTTTTTACTTACTCTCTGAAAGAATTCCCAAAATTTCAGGAAGTCTACGGCTTCTTGCTTAGAGAGTATTTGCTGAGCTCCGATAGCTGGCCTCATTCCGGCCGATCTGACGGTATATGTTTCGCCATGGGGTTCCCATGAGGTACTTTCACTGTATACGTAGTCGTGGCTGACAGCTCCGCTTTTGTAAAGCCTCAGGATAGAACAAGCTTCATCAAACTGTTTTCTGGCGATCTCACTCGGCATTATTTTCACATCGGGCACGTTAGGCCCCTGACCAAACACCTTGGGTATCTCAAGGAAAAGCTCGAGGGCATATTCGTTGAAAGGCATCATGTGATGCTGAGCAAACAAGTCAAACCCTCTGGACCGGGAGAGCATTTGCTCTCGTTCCTCTGTAGGAATGTTGATAATGGAAAAGTTGGGGCTTAGTTCAACCTTCTCGGTTTCACTCCGAAAATTGTTCAACGGAGAGAGAAATCTGTGCCTTACGGCATCTCGATAGAAGTAATCCTCGAACTCCTTGTAAAGCCTGCTGAACACAGCTTCTTGAAGACTCAAGTCTTGTTGCTCTCGTAAAACCTGGGTAAGAAACGCACACAAACAGCTATCAGTATTAACCGTGGTACTAATCTCACTCGTCCCTACGAGAGTATTCAAATGCTTGGCAACTTGGAGGTCAGTCTCCAAAGCTTGCACGGCCGCTTGACGGACGTCCGTTCGAGAAAGATCCCGATCAATTCTATCGACAAGTGTGTCCCATCGGATTTCTGGAACCCGAGAAAAAGAAAGGTTTCCCCTCTCCCCAACCCTAACCTTCTCCTTAATGATGGTTGGTACGTCTTCGAGTCCGCTAATCTTTGAACTAAGGAGGGCAAGAGCACTACTGCAATAGTCGTTAAGCGCAATATGGAGAGATGCATTTCTCATATGACTTCATTTTAACTCTTTAGAACTTGGAATAGGAAGTTTCTTTCATGAGTGTCGCTCGGCATGCCGGGGACTGGTGCCAGCACGTCTAGTTGCACGATCTAGCGGGTTGTGACTTGGGTATAAGAAGGGCCCTTGTTTATTCCTTACCCACCAAGGTGGCATAATAGCGTTATCCTTTTTCAGTATTGGCACCAATAGGAGGAAAGAAGTTATCAGCAAATATGTATTTCTATCTATCGCCATATTAGTGATTTTCAGTCTCTTCGCCTGTGCCTCAGCTGAGGTCATCTTCCCCGACGCGAATCTTGAAGCCGCCGTGCGGGATTCAATTGACAAGCCCAGTGGACCTATCTACGAATCTGACCTTGACTCCTTAACCATGCTTGACGCTAGCAATCGAAACATTATTAGCCTCTCAGGACTCGAGCACTGCTCCAGCTTAGCATCGCTCAACCTCGGAGGAAATAACATAAGCAACTTATCACCTCTTTCGACTCTCACAAGCCCAACGCAGCTCAATCTTGGGCGAAACAATATCACTGATATCTCGCCGCTGGCCAATCTTACAAACTTGCGCCAACTGAGCCTTTATGAAAACGCAATAAGTGACCTCAGTCCGCTTTCTGATCTTACCGATTTAACATGGCTGGGGCTTGGCAATAATGCAGTCGAGGATCTTAGCCCGCTTACAAACCTGGTAAACCTGGTAGAGCTTCACGCGGAGCACGCTTTGATAAGTGAGATACCCCCACTGTCAAAGATGGTTAGGCTGAACTCTTTGTATCTTGCGCATAACCGAATAGACGATATCAATGCAGTCTCCTATTTGGACAGTCTCACTTACCTCGATCTGGGGGATAACCAGATAAGTGATATTCCCTCGATAGGCCACCTAAGCCGCCTGGACCATCTAGGCTTAGCATCAAATCAAATAGTAGATATTTCTCCGTTAGGAAATCTTACAGATTTGGAACATCTGAATATCAACAACAACTATGTGGTCGACATTAGCTCCATTTCCAATCTCAAAAATCTAAGCGCCTTACAGGCAAGACAGAATGACATCAATGACCTCGCTCACATAAGTGAACTCGTTAATTTGGAAATCCTCGAACTTGGCCATAACGAGATAGGGGATATCAGCGCACTCTCCAATTTGAGAGGTCTGACAGGGCTTATTTTGTCAGACAACTACATCAGTGACATATCACCTTTGTCAAACCTTACCAAGATTCAGAGAATTGACCTCAGCAATAACGATATAAGTGACCTTTCACCTCTATTAGATAATAGTGGGCTTGGCAGCGGCGACCACGTATGGTTGACTAATAATCCTCTTAATTCCTCGGCCATTAATATTCAGATTCCGCGACTCTTGCAACGAGGTATTGATGTTCGCTGGGGACCTCCAGCGAGGCAGAGTAGTTGAAGGATAGCAATAACCAGGAATAGACGACCAAATCTATTATGGGCTGAATGAGGAGATAGGCTCCAAATTGGCGGTGCCTTATTACGGCCTGTCAGCGGAAAGCGCTTCAGGTGCCACTATCACTAAGGTGCTATGCCGTTAGCAGTAACAGAAGTCAATGGTTGAACCTTAGGGCGTAAGGTTAGCCTAAAGCCTGATCCTTGGTGAGATCTACAGCCATAATGAACTCCTCGATATACCTAAGGGCATGCTAGCAAAGAAAGGAAAAATTCATGGCCAATACGGGTCTTCTCCTTGAAAAATAAGCTAGGCTGAGGCAAGATGAGTCGGGGCTCAAGGCGCTCGTGCCCGAAACGAACCGTCAAAACAAGTAAGGAGGAATGTCATGTTGTTCTTGTTCAAGATGGAAACGAGAGGTGCGTTTCCGCTTCCACTCGAGCAGTGGATGAAACTGGTGGTGAAGCACCTGGAAACCCTTGTCAGCTACAAGCAGCAGGGAAAAATCTTGGAGGGAGGTCCGTCGGCGGATGCAAAGGGGTCTTATTTCATTTTGGATGTGGGATCGATAGAGGAACTCCAGGGGTTAGTGAGTCAACTGCCGCTGTTTCCTTTCAGCGACTCGGAACTGATCCCATTAGTTACTCTCGAGCGGGCTATGGAGTCGGCTAAACGGGCCCTCGCACAATCCCAGGAGTCGAAGAAGTGATGTAGAAGCAACTAAGGCCTCACCCTAGCCTCACCTTGGCGCTTCCATGGCCTCTGTTGCTTGAATACAAGGATGTTTTGCCCAGCCAAGCGATACTTGTCTTGCGCGAGAGCAGCTGATCATGCGACTTCAGCCACAGAATTTGGCAAGGAGGGTCAAAGTGTGGCACAAACTACATTGTCCCGAGTAGCCAAGTCGAAGACCATGAGCTCCCTTCGAACGTAAGTGTGCCTCCGGCCAAGGTTGTCGGAAGAGCCTTACTCGTGTAACAAAAGTCCATAATGTGACCGCAAGACACATACTGAATAAGCCTGTATTCGCCGTCTTTTGGGCGCCCAGTGCTTCTTTTGTGAAACCTCCACACGATGTGCGCATTTGACCAAAGCGTGTCCTCAATTCATTCCACAGAGCCCTCTCTACACGAAATGACAGCGCCCGGGCCTGAAATGTGTGTGTCCGAGGCCTGCTGACGGCGTGCGCTCCCTTTGAGCTACCTTGTCGCCGAGCATATGGTCTATCACTGCACCTTGCCATTGTGGGTTACCCGTGCCATCCGTGCCGTGCCGAGCCGTGCCGTCACGGAAGAAGGGGAAAACGGAATAGACCGAAACATCAACGAGCTGCCTAGGGGCACCACGCTGGCCCTCAGGGTCGGTATGGATTGATACCGTACTCAGCGCATAAGCTAATACCTAATCATAAAGACGGCTGATCAAGCGGAGCACGGCACGGCAACGGGTAGCTCATTATGACAGTCATCAGGGTGCCTCGCTCTCCATCGCTGCAGCGGATAGGACCGGCAGACGGCGAAGGGTGAATCCGAACCCTGAAAGAACGAATGAGCAGCTAAAGATTAGGTTCCGGTACTGGTAGTGGTGTTGGCACCGGGTAAGGGGGGGCGGAAACCTGTTAACATGGTCAACACCAGTGAACGTGAACAAATCGACTCGGAGGGGAGTTGACATTGCGCTTCGCCTTGCTTCAACCTGAACACCGAACGTGACCCAAACGTGGTAGCAAACTACAGGTCTCAGTGCGGTGGAGAGGTTCAACCCGTTGAAATCTCTTAGCTGGCGGCGTGCCAACAAGCCAGCTCCTTGATCAGCCTCTTTATGGGCTAACAGGTAACTCCCGGCAGGCATACAAATGGAAGCCAGTGGCTACGTCGCTTGACATTTCTTGAAGGGTCTGTTAACAGAAGTCGTTGACAAGACTGCGATGACTGAATACCAGAAGCGTCATATAGCTGTATCACCGCAAGAGCGCCGTCAGCTTGAGGAGGGAAAGCGCCGGTATGAGGATAGGGCTGGGCACACCGATTGGGGTAGGTTTCTTGGTATTGCCACTGGTGTCGGCCTTGCTGCTCTGGGGATCTACGCACTGGTGAGAGCTTCCCGAAGGAACTCGACAACGTGGCAGGTGACATGCCCGAATAGAGATTGCGGGACGACCTTTCCTATTGTTGCTGACTCGCCCCCAGAGCTGGCCCAGGTTGCTTGCCCCAACTGCAATACCGAGCTGCTTGTGGACTTCGCCAGCGTGCTGACGTCAGCCGACAGGCAGAATGGGGATACGCCTGGTCTCCAATCGGGGCAAACGATAAATATGTATTGCGTCGGCTGCGGCCGTGAAATGGAAGTCACGGTAACCGCCGGGGATACCCTACAAGGCATAACCTATTTGCAGTGCCCATTCTGTGGAACTGTGGCAACCTACGGAATTGGACATGCTCAACTTGATGGCAACAGGTAGTGACCATGAAGGAGCTAGAGACACGGGACACTAGGCATGCGCTGGGTAATTCCTCAAGGGCAAGCCATTGGGGCGCACGAGCGCCCCTACTTGCTAGTAAAGGCCAACAAATCGTACATCAAGAGGCCACAAGCGAAATCCATCTGCCACCGTCTGAGGACACTGAAATCAAGTCCGTGGTTAGCATAGATTGCGTCACGGCTGGTCATCTGTACGATGTTAGTTTCAGTGGAGGCATGTGTGAGACCAAAGAAGAAACCGCACAGAGAATCGAGGAATCGGACGCATGTGTCGGAGACACTGAGAAGCCAGGGCCACTTTTAGCGTAGTAGAAACTGGCGGCGAGCGTTTGCGCACTTGCCGCCGTGGGCAACGAAGCGGGCAAGCCTCCCATTCCGTATGCCCATTTAACACTTTAACAAAATGTTGAGGCCATGGCAAGGTTAAAGATAACCATAAGCGACGAGTTAATGGAAAGGATATCGGCATGTGTTGAGCAACTCTGGCCCAGTCAAGGCGTGAGGGCAATTGGGCGTTTTGTGCGGGATGCAATAAGGCGCTACTTGAGGTATTGTAAGAATGGCAGAACTTGAGATATACCTTGAGGGCAAACTGCTTGAGGGAATCAGCGAGCTTGCCATAAAGCACCATGGAGAGGACAGCGAAGCGACCCGACAAAGAGTGGTAGAGACGGCGCTAGAGATGCGTATGCTGTGGTCGCGCTCGGTGAAGCAGGGACAGGAACTGACGGGTGAGGCAGCTAGCAGCTGGGAGTTTCCCGAATCATTGCCAGGCAGAGAAAACACCAGGAATATACAAGATTGGGTATTCAGGAGGTGAAAGATGGCAATTGTGGATGTCATAAATGAGGAACGGCTGGATCACTACATTATGGAGGCTGCGAGGACTACTGATTACCAAGAAGGGTTTGGTGTGGCAGGATGCGACTTGAACCTCAGGCACTGGTGGGTAGCGTATGCAAGACAGTCAACAAGGGAGCAAGCAGAAAATGACCGCCTCGGTGAGTATTTGCTCACCTGTGCCAGACTCGCCAAGCAAAACGGGGGCATCGTACCGAGGGAATATGTGGTATACGATGCTGAGTCCAGTGAGGACCTAAATCGGCCTGGTATGATTTGGGTACGCAGGGAGTTGATAGCGGGCAGACGTATAGCTGGCATCGTTGTTCCGTTTCAGGGGCGCCTATCTGCAGACCCTCTCCACCAGTTGGCCTTCGAAAGGGAGTGCGCTTACTACGACGTACAGATAGTATACGGAGACGCCCCTGCTGGTCAGGATTGGGCAAGCCAGACAACCAGACTTATACAAGCCCAGGCAAACGCCTTGAGGGTCAAATGCAACCGAGACAATGCTCTGGCGGGAAATATCGCACGTGTTCTAGCCGGTAAAGTCCCCGCACACAGAGGTCCGTACGGCTACACCTACCGTGCTGAAAAAGTCATCGAAGCTCGAACGGGCAGAGCTAAGGTGCTCCGTGCTTGGTGGGAGATAGATGAACTGGGACCCGATGGGGAGCCAGTTTGGGGAAGCCCGGCCTGGGTGGTCATACAGATTTTCGTTTGGATCGGAGATGAAGGCCGTACCGCCTATTGGGTTGCCGGCAAACTGAATGAGCTCAGGATTCGACCACCCCACCAGACATCTTGGGCTCCCAAGACTGTAATCAAGATAGCTGGTCGCAGGTGTTACACGGGAAAGGCTGAATACAACGCAAATGGCCGTGTCCCGAACCCCGAGAAGCCTCTGGGTGACTTGACTTTGGGCATAAAGAGAACGCTGCTTCGGCCAAAGCCTGACAGTGAGAAGGTGACATTTGAGGTGCCGACTCTCATCACTGAGGAACAGTGGCTAAGAGCCAACAACAATCTCAGGCAGAGAGGCCGCGGCAGGGGCAAGCAGGGCAAAAGGATTCAGGCGTTGTTCCGGGGTCGGATGCTTTGTCCACAATGCCAGAAGCCTATGTCTGTGCCGCAGAAGGGAGGTAGCGACCAGGTCTACTACTACTGTCGGGCACATTACTGCCCGTGGTTGAGAGATCCTTGCACATTCAATCGCTTTGTTCCCGGAATCTGGGACGACGAAATCTGGGAGGAGATCTGCGCTATGCTGAGCAATGATGCTTGGGTGGAACAGCAACTGGCGGCGGAATTGTCTCAGAGCGTAGACTTAGAAAAGCTCATCAGAATGGAGCAACTTAAGGTCAGCCAGGCGAAAGTTCGAGTCACCAAGGTACAGGAGGGCTGGGAAAAGGGCTTCTACACACCGGAGGAAGTCCAACTCAAGCTTACCGAATACCGTGAAGCCATCGCCAAAGCAGAATCGGAGATTGGAAGACTCCGTGAGCACATGGCCAACAGGAGCTTTAGCGCCATCGAGGCTGAGCTGCTACAGCAGGAACTGAAGGCCCTCCGTGACCGGAATCTGTGGGAGTCGACTGTCAAAGAGAGAGCCGACTTGGTTGCCAAGCTTGGGATTAGGATCCTGCCATCAGAGGACTTGAAGTCGAGGAAGATATTTTGCCGTTTGAACCTCGGCAACACAAATGAAGCGAATAAGGAAAGGGAGCAGGCCGGTTTCGCAAAAGTGACCTTTGGTGGGCCATAGTGGACTCGAACCACTGACCCCGGTCTTATCAGGACCGTGCTC
>CAZHQV010000075.1:0-10288 GCA_964534285.1 uncultured Dehalococcoidales bacterium | reverse complement strand
CCCTGAAAAAGGAATCTCTATGTGATGGAGTCCACATCATGGCTATAGGCAGGGAAGAGCTGGTTCCGCAGATTATGGAAGCGGCCGGGCTCTCTAACTCCGAGTCACAATCATCACGAGGTGGTGAGGGTGTCCATTGATGTGTCGTTCCCGCCCAGGCCTATGTCATAGAGCCCCGATTCGAGAGAAGAAGGCTGATTAGAGGTCATTTTCTTTCTATCTATGGCGGGCACCATTGTACAGGTTCAGCCAATGTTGAAACCCGCGTCGGGGCTGTTGTTTAGCTGTCCAAGCCGGTCAAGGGATAGCTGGTGGTGATGACACCGCATGGAATACGGAGGGGATAGGCCAGTCCTACTTATTCTCTATGTAAACCTTGCTTAAGTCAGGAATACCCAGAGGATTAAGCTCGTAACCCTTGACGTAAGGCTTCACCAGGACATAGTTGGTGCCAAACCATAAGGGGAGGCAAGGGGCTTCCTCAACTATCTTCTGCTCCGCCTGGTGATATTCTGTTAGACGAGCGGCATCGTCTTGCTCTATGGCTGCTTGGTCAAGCAAGATGTCCAGTTCAGGATTGCGATAATCGAAGAAGTTGTTCTCAGCTTCACTATGGAATAGATTGTACAGGAAATTATGCGGGTCGGGATAGTCAGCAACCCAGGCCAAGATGAAGGTCTCGTCTTTCTCCTCTTTCAAATTATAAATGAAATCCTCAGGCTCCAATTGTCTTACTGAGACTTCCACGCCAAGGTTGCGCTGCCACTCCTGTACAATAGCTCCCAGATAACCGGGAATATCGCCGCCATAACCTGAGACGGTAAGCGTAATAGATGGCAAATTGGAAACATCACCATATTTTGAGGCGGTAACGAGCTCCTTTGCCTTATCCACATCGTAACCGGTCCCTTCGAGGTCTTCATTGTAGCCAGGCATACCAGGAGGCAAAATACCCTCTGCGTTGGTTACCATGTCTCTAAGAATCGACTCAATAATTCGCTCCTTGTCCACCGCATAGCAAAAGGCAAGGCGAATATTGGCATCGTCGAAAGGGGCTCTATCGGCGTTGAATCCAATGAAGGAAAGGCTGAGCTCAGGGGTTATAACTAGTTCTTGGTAGAGTGGACTAGCTTCATCCATAACTGCATCGATATAATACTTGTACACGGGGGCAACATCGATCTCGCCTTTTTCATACATTGCCATGGGCACCCCCGCCAAAAGGTGAAAAGCAACTTGCTTGACTCTAGCCGGCTCCCCATAATAAGCCTCGTTTCGCCCTAAGATCAGAAGCTCACCTTGTTTCCATTCCTCCAACTTGAACGGACCCGTTCCATTTGGCTGACGCCACCAATCCTTTCCGGATTCTACGTCAGCTTCCTCCACCACAAAAGCGGTCGGATAGGCCAGCTTGCATAAGAAAAAGGCCTTAGGAGCATCAATGGCGACTTGAAGAGTGTAATCGTCTACAACTTCGATTCCTGAAATTTCCGTTGTTTTGCCAGCAAGCATGTCTTGGGCACCCACAATATCGCCTAGATAAGTGGATGCCGTTTGGGAGCCAGTATCAGGGTCACAAGCACGCTCCCAGGAGTACCTGAAATCTGAAGCTTTGACTTCCCTACCATTATGAAATCTCACCCCGTGGCGGAGATAGAAGGTATAGGTCCTGCCATCCTGGCTTTTTTGCCAGCTCTCGGCAATGTCAGGCACAACCTCCAGATTCTCATTTAGACGCACCAGGCCGCTAAAGATTTGCATAATGTAGAGATGGGACGCCATATCGCTGGAAATCGCTGGGTCGAGTGTTATGGGGCCAATATCCCAAAGGTTTAGGACATCCTGGCTGGAAGGTGGATGCGCAAGCTGGCAACCGATTGAAGGTGGAATCAATAGAGCAAGAACAAGGGAAAGTAATAGTACGGGCTGCCTGATTCTCTTCACCAATTAGCCTTGGCAAACATTGATTCCAGAACTGAGAATGGCTGAGAGGGCCTATCCATGCTTACTTGACCTCAGACAATTGATATGACATCTGTCCCAGGCCAAGCTCTTGGGCAGCTCGTATCTGGACTAAGCTGTCCGTCTCATTTATCTCTCCCAATATATCAGAGGACACCATGTCGCGGTATTTCTCTGTAGGTTTGGCTTTGGCAATCAAGTCCAAGGACGCCTTATCAATAGCTGCCACGTCCGTGGAGGCAAGGATCCCGATATCTGAGACTACCGGCAAGCCCGATGGCGGGGCGCAGTCACAAAGCGGAGTTATATCCTGAACGAAATTGATGAAGGCAACCTTATCTCGAAATCTGCTCAGTACCGCGGAGGCAGAATGAGCTAGGTAGACTTGGAATTTCTCTCTGGCGCCCGGGGATAGATGGAAGGCTTGCTCGGGACACATGGAAAGACAGTTATTGCAGCCGGTGCATTTCTCATCATCCCGCACTGCTTTACCCTCAACAATAGATAAAGCTTTGAAGGCGCAGGCTTCGACGCATTCTCCACAACCAGTGCACTTGGAGAGGTCTAACTCCGCTTGAGTTGCCCGGTGTTGGCTGGCTTTTGACTCTTTGGTCACACACCCCATAGCTACGTTTTTTACAGAGCCACCAAAGCCCGCTAAGTCATGCCCCTTAACGTGAGAAAGAACAATCATGCGGTCGGCGTCAAATATCTCTTTGGCTACCTTTATCCTACCCAGAGGGCAATCATAAGCCTGCTTGGGAATGTCTACCCATTCACCATCGTAGCCCTCTTCGCCATCGGCGATAACCACCGGCGCTTCCAATGACTCCTTGGAGAAGCCATTGAAGGCTGCTGTAGCTAGATACTGTGTGGCAGTGAATCTTCTTGCTGCATAGAGGGTAGTGGTATCAGTGACAAACGGTTTGCCTCCAACTCCCTTGATCAGGTCGCAGACTCGGCGCACCAATGCTGGGCGCAGGTATGTGCTGCAGCCATATTCACCCATATGGAGCTTCACCGCTACGGAATCGCCTTGTGCCACAACATGAGCTATCGTGGCGAAAAGCGCTCTAAGCCCTCCAAGAAAACTTCTGTTGCCACCGTATGGGAAGAAGAAGACTTGACTCTCACCGGATTGTCGCATCACTCTCTCCTCTTGCTGGATTGCGTTGTTACCCTCTCACCCGTCTGATTGTTTGCCGGCCATAGCGCAACTACTTCGCCTCATAAGCTTTGTAACTTCTGGCTCCGTAGAACACCTCCGAGGAGGTCACAACATTAACACAAGCTGGCAGTCCCGAAGCGAAGGCTCTCTCTAACGCGGGTCGAATTTCCCCGGGCTTCTCGACAAGCTCACCATACCCGCCAAGCGATTCCACAAGCTTGTCGTATCTTGTGGCATGGGACAGGTCCACCCCTATGGCGGTCTTCCCTGATGATTGAAAATAGGTCTTTGTTTGTCCCCACATGGCATCATTACTGATGACACATACGATGGGCAGCTTTTTCCTAACCATAGTATCAAATTCCATTCCGCTCAGACCAAAAGACCCATCACCGCTCAGCAATAGTATCTGCTTCGCAGGTCTGGCTAGCCTAGCCGCGATAGCAGACCCTGGTCCAGCCCCCAGACTGCCAAACCTTCCCGGATCGAGCCAGTGCCCGGGATGGTAAATCCTCAAAGTCCTGGCACTGAAGCTAATGAAATCGCCCCCATCTCCAATTATGGTGGCATCTTCATCCACGAAGTCGCGAATCTCCTTGCACAGGCGAAGGGGGTGTATTGGAACAGCCTCACTATTGAGAAGCGGCTCTTGGTCCTTCTCACTCCTCAGCTCTTCCCCACGCACCTTCCCCACCCATTCGTTTCTGCGAGTGGACCCTGATTTCTCAGTCTCCTGAATCAGCTGTTTCAAAACAGCTTTGATATCCCCGTATATCCCTATTTCCACAGCTCTGTTGTGTCCTATATCCTCAGGCTCAAAGTCGACTTGGATTACCTTTGCTTCGGAGCTGAATAAAGGAGGCTGTCCGTATCCCAAGCGAAAGTCGATAGGCGTGCCCACTATTGCTATCACATCAGCTTGAGAGACGGCAAAGCGCCGAGCGTAGTTGAAAAGAAGGCGGTGCCCGTAAGGAACGGATCCCCGCCCCATGCCCACAAGGAAAACTGGGGTATCGCTAAGCTCTATGAATCGTTGAAGCTCATGATGGGCTTGAGACCACCAAATACCTCCACCAGCAAGTACAACAGGTTTCTCCGCCTTGGAAAGGAGCTTAACGGATTCCTCTATTAAGTCGGGGTCGCCTTGGGGCCCCACAGTTGGTCGGTAATGGCTAGGGAAGCGAACCTCCACCTCATCCATCTCGGGTTCAAGCACATTCTGGGGAATCTCGAGAAAAACAGGGCCAGGCCTAGGGCCGATGGCCTGCCGGAAAGCCATGCTCAAATATTCGGGGATCCTGCTTGTTTCCAATACTGAGCGAGCCCACTTGGTAATGGGACGCATATGTGCTACATGATCCAAATCTTGGGGGGGGTCCATGTCCCACTGTGTGAAAGAAGTTCTGCCCCCGATGGCAATCATGGGGATAGAATCCCTGAAGGCGTTAGCCACGGCAGTGGTCAAATTGGTAACACCTGGCCCTGCTGTGGCCACAGCGACACCGGGGTTTACCGTAATCTTGGCCCAAGCTTGGGCGGCAAAAGCCGCTGCCTGCTCATGCCGCACATCAATTACGCCGATCCCTTCGTCTACACATCCCTCGTAGATGGGTAGAATAGAAGCCCCACACAGGGTGAAGATATACTCCACCCCCTCCTGCTTCAACGCCTTGGCAACCAGATGACCGCCATTAATCATGCTCACTCCTTCGCCTACCACTAGAATAGGCTCCTGGCTTTGAGGCTTAGTATGTTCTGTCACAGATAGTGATGTGGTCGAGAACATCCCTGTCCATGATTTCGCTGGCCTCCAAAACCCATCTGGTCAGTCGATTATCCTCTTTCGGTGTCTGAGGGTTCGCTGAGGAATGATTGTGGACAAGGATCACATATACACAATACAACATTCTCAGTTAAGCTTTCAACAGCGAACCAGAGATGGCTATGGCGGAGGTTCGGCAAATGGCAAGTCGTGATCCGGGGTGCCGGCAACGCAATCTCCGCAGCGCCAGGCGTTGCTGGGCATCCCCGCGCCCGTTGCGGCGGCCCCTGAGGTTGTAGCGACTTCGCTCATAGCGCGGACGATCTGGCTATGCCTTCATTCTTGCCGTGTTCCACCCTTGCGGCGGCTTGCCTCCCTGCCTGGCAAATGGGTAAAGGGCTGGCATCGCGGGCCGTCTGGCCACAGTCATGGGCCCAGCATAGGCAGGCCTTGCCTACTGTGGTATCCTTTCTGCACGGGTGCTTGCCGCCTTTGCAGGGGCAAAAAAAGCACTCGTTTTCTTTGGACTTGCTGTAGACCAAGATATACCGATCCGGTTTCTCAACGCTCGGGGGCCGCCTCAGTAGCATTCCCGGTCTGTTCAAATCACGTTCCTTGGATAGCGCTTTACGTCTTTTGAGAATCATGCAGGTGTGAACTAGTGGAAAAGAGACAATCGTTCGCTCTGTTGTTTTCTGCATTTTCGGCAATGCTGGGTTTGGGAATCATATCTCCCCTCTTGCCAGCTTTTGCAAAGGAATTTGGAGCTAGTGGTCTTTGGATAGGCGTGATTTTTGCAGGTTTCGCGATTTCCCGTGCAGTCTTTATGCCTATTGTGGGGAATATTTCCGATAGAATAGGAAGGAAGATTTTCGTTGTCTCAGGGCTCCTGCTTCTTTCGGTAGTCTCTCTACTCTACCTATTAGCCCACAATCAGTATGCACTTACGGTAGTACGACTCATTCATGGGTTAGGTGCAGCGATGGTGATCCCTATCGTCATGGCCTATGTTGGAGAGTTCGCGGAAGAAGGAAAGGAAGGAGCGTCCATGGGGCTAGTGACTATGATGTTTTACCTGGGGATGGCGGCGGGGCCTCTCCTGGGAGGGATTCTGCAGCACGCACTGGGATTCAACGCAGTATTCTATGGCGCGGCCTTTTTGAGCGCACTGGCGTTCTTGGCAGCGTTACTTCTTTTGCCCAAGGAACGGAAGGCCAGGAGACCTGAGACGACCACAAGAAAGAGAATTGAAACAACACAAGAAGTCTTGGGGCTTAGGCAGCTTCTCAAGTACAGTATTGTGAAAACAAGTCTCCTCACAAGGTTTATTATGGCTTTCAGAGCAGCGGTCATTATGTCGTTCTTGCCCTTGCTTGCCTCGGCAATAGTCAAGAATCCCTCTGAGCTGGGGATTGTTGTTTCCATTGGCCTGTTTTTCGCTGCTTTCTTGGAGCCCTACTTTGGTCGCTTGTCAGACAGGTTGGGTGTGCGCAAGAAGCCGTATCAGGAGCTTACTGGCTTGTTCGTCGGCACCGTAGCGCTGTTGGTGATACCATTCTGTCCCAACCTGGTAACGCTTCTGCTTGCCAGCTCTTTCGTAGGTATCGGGGCCGCGCTATCAATGGCTGTTGCCATAACTGACTCCGTACTGATCGGTAAGAAAGTAGGGATGGGACACTGGATGGGCATATTCAATACTACGTCGAGTTTGGCAATAATAACCGCTCCTTTGGTGTCAGGTATTGTGCTGGACTGGCTGGGGATAGATCCCGTTTTCTATGTGGCGGGCATCGCGTGTCTCCTGGGCAGCCTACTTTGTTGGCATTATGTTCGAAGTGGGCGCTGGGCCATGGAATTGGACAGCAATTTCGCCAAGTCTTAACCTACAACTAGAGTAGATTCTTGGCTTTCAAGCTCAAGTATCCTGTATCACAGACAATAATGTGGTCGAGGACACTCACCCCCATGATTTCGCCGGCTTCCACGAGTCGTTTGGTCAATTCAATATCCTCTCTCGATGGCTCAGGGTCGTCTGAGGGATGATTATGAACGAAGATTACCGAAGCAGCATTGGAGGAGATAGCCTCCTTGAATACTTCGCGAGGGTGAACAATGCTAGTATCAAGACTTCCCATAGAAACCGGTTTGTAGTGTATTAGCCTGTTTCTACTATCTAGACAAAGAACCAGGAAGTGTTCCTTCTTCTTGCCTTTCAACTGGCTCCGTACTATGGCAGCTACGTCCTCCGGAGACTTGATTGCTGGCTTTTCGCCTTGATCAGCAGGGCTTTCAAGCCGCCTGCTTAATTCAACTGCGGCTTTGATCTGAGCTGCCTTGGCTGGGCCAATCCCCTTTATCTGGATCAACTCCGCTTGTGAGGCGTTGGCGATCCCCTTGAGATTGCCAAACTTGCTTAGCAACCTCTGGGCAGTTACCATGACGGATTCACCGCTAACTCCTCGGCCCAAGATCAAGGCTAGGACCTCTTGAGCCGAAAGAGCTTCGCCGCCCAGCTTAAGGAGTCTCTCCCTGGGACGATCAGCAAGAGGCAAGTCATGAACGGTGAAGGAATCTCTCACAAGGCATATTGTAGCAAAGGCTATAGCTACAATGCACGTTGGGCGCTGGAATGGAGTGAGGTATGCGTTGCCCCCATCTTTTGCAGTGCTCTTCCGCAGGGGGATTCGGCGTCAGTTTCCGGTGTTTTGGGGATCAACCTGGCCCTGCAACTGCAAGGAGATTGCTTCGTGGCAAAGCTCGTGGCGAGAAGGGGGCACTTGTTCTACGGCAGGTGCGTTATCCTGGAGGGCGGCTCCTTACGCAAGTCAAACTCTATCCCGGCTTCTTGGAACAAGTCCATGAAGGCATCATCAGCGTAGCTGCCGAAGGTTACGAAGCGCTTTATCTTGGCATTGATTAGCATCTTTGCACAGAGTACGCATGGGGAGTGGGTAACATAGATGGTGGCGCCTTCAAGGCTCACTCCGTGGAGCGCTGCCTGTATGACTACGTTCTGCTCCGCGTGAATTGCGCGGCATATCTCATGTCTGGTTCCGGATTCGATATTCATCTCATCCCTGAGGCAGCCAAGCTCCAGGCAGTCTTTAAGCCCGGCGGCGGCTCCGTTGTAGCCGGTGGCCAATATGTGCTTGTCCTTCACCGCCACAGCGCCCACATGGTGCCGCAGGCAGGTGGAACGCTCTGCCACCACGGAAGCTATCTTGAGAAAATATTCATCGACCTGCGGCCTGCTTGCTCTTTTCATTTCAAGGCGGATAGGACTCGCTGGGTTTCCCTTTCCAGCTCCTCCAGGGAAGCTTCGTTTATTATGGCAAAGTCAGCCATGGCGATTGGCGCAGCCTTGTTGCTGTTCTCTATCTCCGCGTTGTCGCGGCTGGCTGCTTCTTCCAGCGTCAGAGGCCGCTCTGCTCTATTCGCAAGTCTCTTATGCCGGGTAAGAGCTGATGCCCAGACAGCAACCGCACTGAATCTCGCGCCATAGCGTTGCTTCAACAAGGTGTACTCCTCCCAGGAGTAAAGTCCGTCCACTACAACATCCGACGACTTCAGTGAGCTATCAATCCTAGGCAAGTTCAATTCAGCATAGACTGCCATGCCGTGCTCCTTTCTCAATTGCTGCCTGACATAACGTTCATTCTCCTCGTTGAGCTCGAGTTTCCTGTTCTTGATTTGCTCCTCCGTAATATCTCCAAACCGTACCTTCTTGAAGCCATGCTTCTCAAATACCCTGGCTACTTCTGACTTGCCCGCACCTGGCATACCAACGATTGATACCACTTGCATTGCCCGTCTGTATCTAGTACACGGATTGATGGAGTGCTTTCACCAAGAACCTTCGCACACTTATTATAGGCAGGAATTTCGGGCTTTAGCAAAGAGTCCATGCGACGTGTCTAGCCGACCTGATTGAGCACTATACCAGTATGAGTCCAATGCAATTTGCTGGTGGTGCTCCTATGCTGGATGTGCTTCCTCGACACTTAGTTTCCTGGCAAACCTGTGGAACAATGCTCATGCTGCCATCACGGTTAGATTCTTCCCCTCGAATTGGGGTTGCACCCGGCCCCTGTTGACAATCTCGCCTTTGCCAGGTATTCTCCTCACTTGTGTTGCCTTTGCTGAATCTTATGCGCCTTCTTGTATGGTACATCGTGCCTGAAAGGAGGCGCTCTTAGCCACGATTTAGAATCTCCCTTGCCCCTTTGAGGTATCATCGAGGGGTGGTCATAACTGCAGTAGTATTCTGGAGGACTATATGATGGCGAAAAAGCTAACAGTGATTCCCGAGCAGTGTTCCGGCTGCAGCATCTGTGAGCTGGTGTGTGCAATCAGACATTTCGGAGTGAACAATCCGAAGAAGGCGGCTATAAGAGTATTGACCACATACCCTCATCCGGTCATGAGGATGCCGATTGTGTGCAGCCAGTGCAAGGTGGCTGCATGTGCGCAAGTGTGTCCCGTTGATGCCTTGCGATGGATTGAGGGTGTTGTGCAACTCGACAGGGACAACTGCATCTCCTGTTACAAATGCGTGGAAGCATGTCCTTTCGGAGCGATGTACGCACATGCCGATTGTGACCTGCCCATCAAGTGTGATATGTGCGGAGGAGACCCGGAGTGTGTCAAGAAATGTCCCAAGGGAGCACTCAGGCTAATACCGGAGGCCGCTCTGGGTGAATCCAAGCGTCTCAACAATGTCTTGAGTTACACCCAGATGAAAGAAATCGAGTTTTACGAGAAGGGCGAAAGGAAGGTCATCCAATACGCTGAGATAGGGAAGGAGGAGCTATGAGGATTAAGGGTGGATATTTTAAGAAACACCTGCATATAGACCTTACAAAGGGCAGTGCGGAGCGCCGAGACCTCTCGGACGCCTTCATCGAAAAGTATGTTGGAGGCCGCGGCTTTGGCGCGAAACTGGTCTGGGATAACCTGAGCAAGCATGACTTCAAGGTAGATCCCCTTGGCCCGGAGAACCTCCTGGTTGTTGCGCCGGGACCTCTGACCGGGGTTTACCTACCCGCGTCGGGAAAGAGCTCCTTTGTCGCCATGTCACCGGCTACCGGACTCTATGGTGATTCCTCTATGGGCGGTAGCTTCGGTGTTGAACTCCGGCAGACGGGAATCGATGTTCTCTCCGTTACGGGCAGGGCGCCTGAGCTGTCCGTCATTTTCATTGACAACGCTGAAACGACGATCCTTCCCATGCCCGAGCTGAAGGGGAAAAGCTGTCTGGAAGCCGAAGGAATGATCAAGGAGCGGCTGGGCACCCACGCGGTTCGAGTTGCCACTATAGGTGTGGCGGGTGAGAATACGGTGAAGTTCGCTTGTGTCAATGCTGACTGGGGGCGCAATGCTGGGAGGACCGGGAGAGG
>CAZHQV010000074.1:5800-10417 GCA_964534285.1 uncultured Dehalococcoidales bacterium | reverse complement strand
ACTCTCTTTTACCCCAACTTCTTATTGGGTTTGAGAATAACACTGAACGTTTCGCTAAGAAGTGCAGCTAGGCCTGGGTGGCATTCTGGAAGGTCGCTGCCTTCTTGTCGGTGAGGTGCTGCCAGATTCGGCCTCTCCTTTCTCCAAGCTGTCCTCTGGACGTCTAATTGGCTGACAGCTAAACTGTAGGGCATGGTTCGAGAATCTGGTTCCCGATTGACCGTTGCAGGGGAACACAAAACCACACTTGATGGGCAAACCATTTCATACATTGTCAAGCGTAGCGCTAACGCAAAGCACATTCGGCTTGAGGTCAGATCAGAAACAAACCTTACGGTAGTAATTCCGAACTCTTATAACGCCAGATACATCCCTGACCTGCTAGAGGGGAAAAGAGAGTGGATCGTGAGCAAGTTGGCGAAGTATGGCCAGTTCCGATCACATAAGATCGAAAATGAACTCAAGAGTGGGGACACCCTTCCCTACCTCGGCCAAGATTTAAAGGTTGTAAAACGGCAAGACCACGGGAGTGGTGACAGCGTGAGGCTAGAGCGGAACAAGTTAATAGTTGTTCTCAGAGCCGAAAACGGCAGATTGGACTTGGTGCTAGAGCAATGGTACCGGATGCAGGCTGCCGAACTCATAAGGGAAAAGGCAGAAAAGGCAGGCGCTCGCTTGGGGCTCACCTATAGCCGAATTGTCATACGAGGGCAGAAGACCCGTTGGGGTAGCTGCTCCCACAAAGGCAACCTTAGCTTCAACTGGAAGCTCATAATGGCACCGGAGCCTGTCATTGACTACGTCATCATCCATGAGCTCGCCCATCTAAAAGAGATGAATCACACAAAGAGATTCTGGGGACTGGTGGCTGAACACTGTCCCCGATGGCGTGAGCACAAGAAATGGCTCAGGGACCATGGGGCTGAGCTTGCTGCTGACCTGCCCCCCGAAAAGCAGTCCAGTTTTAATGTTAGACTGGAGATTAAGAAAGGGGGGCTATTTTATTGGCCAAAAGAACATTCAAACCGGAGCAAATCATCAACAAGCTGCGCGAAGCTGAAGTTCTGATCAGCCAGGGAGCTACTATCGGTGAAGCCAGCAGAAAGATCGGGGTAACCGAACAAACCTATTACCGCTGGCGCAGAGGGTATGGCGGCATGGGGGTGGAACAAGCCAGGCGACTGAAAGAACTGGAGAAAGAAAATAGCAGGCTGAAGAGGCTGGTGGCTGACCTTTCTCTGGACAATGCCATACTGAAGGAGGCTGCTCGGGGAAACTCCTGAGCCCGTCGAGGAGACGTAAGATAGTGGAACAGGTGTGTCAGGTAGTATCAGTCTCAGAACGGCGGGCGTGCATGGTGCTAGGTCAGAGAAGGGCAACGCAACGACGCACGCCACATATTCCCTCTGACGAAGAACAGTTGCAAACTCGTATCGTTGAATTGGCCACTCGTTATGGGAGATATGGATACCGAAGGATAGCAGCAATGCTGAGGCAGGAAGGACGACAGGTCAATCATAAACGTGTGGAACGGATCTGGAGGCAGGAAGGGCTCAAAATACCAAAGAGACAACCAAAGCGGGGACGGCTATGGCTAAACGACGGCTCATGTATTCGACTCAGACCAGAACACAAAGACCATGTCTGGAGCTACGATTTCACGGTAGACAGGACAACAGATGGAAGATCATTTCGCATACTCACCATACTGGATGAGTATACCAGAGAGTGTCTAGCGATACTGGTAGATCGCCGTATTACTTCGCAGAGTGTCATTGACAAGTTATTTCAGCTCTTTCTTTTCAGGCGGGTACCAGAGCATATTCGCTCTGATAATGGACCTGAATTCACTGCCACGGCAATACGCGCCTGGCTAAACCGGTTGGGGGTGAAGACTTTGTTCATCGAGAAGGGAAGCCCCTGGGAGAACGGCTATATCGAGTCATTCAACGGCAAATTGAGAGATGAGTTTCTTAATAGGGAGATATTCACCACCATTGCTGAGGCAAAGGTGCTTATAGAGGCATGGAGAAAAGAATACAATCAAATACGATCACATAGTGCACTTAATTACCAACCGCCTGCACCAGAGGCGGCGCTTGTGGGACTAACTTAACAAGTGGTATAAGTATTGGGGGCAGGTCAGTACTGGCAGCAAAGCAGAGAGGAGGCCGCCAAGCTTCTGGATCTCATTATCCTTAATCTTAGGTTGGAGGATGATGCAGAGCTAATAAGGTGGGGCAATACCTTGAGGCGATGGAGGGAGCCTATCCTGAACTACTTTGATAATGCCACCACCAACGGTTTTACTGAAGGCTGTAATACAAAGATCAAGATGCTAAAGCGAGTCTCTTATGGCTTGAGAAATGTGGACGTATATTGGAGAAAAATGCTCCTGGGGTTCGTACCTTCCCGTAGCTGTTTCCACACAGTTTGACAAAGAGCCTGAGAATTGTTGAGACTACGCGGAATATGTGCTACATTGACGAAAGCTGGGCCCTGAAAAGCTTTTCAGGGCTCGGGCTGTTTCTTGGAGACGTTGTCAACCTGATTCATCAAAAACTGAATACTCTTTGGGCCGATTCCAGCTTTGAACAGGCCCGATAACCCAGAAAAATGTCAACATGACTTTTAATCAGGGTGTCGTGGGTTCGAGACCCGCACTGCGTACGAGATTGAGAAGGCCTACGGATTTTGGGGATTAATAATAGAATCAGGGTGTCAACACCCTGGGTCAACCGACACCCTGATTTTGTTACTAATCCTAGGGATAGTCAAATGTCTGATCGCTACTGATGGGGAACGACGACGTTACCTCCTTCAAGTGGTTCAGTATTCTCGGTAGCCTCGTCACCCATCGACAGGTCAGCAATCCCGTTACCATTCTTGTCTTGAACTTTGATCCAGAAATGGTCGGTGCCTGTACCGGGCTCATTCCGATCTTCAACGTACACCGTGAATTCGTGGTTACCCTCCGGCTCAAGCCAGCCCGGTTCAAGGTATGTACACTTACCGCTGAAGGAAGCCCAGCCATATCCGGATTGCTCACCGATTGCTAGGCCGAAAATGGCGTTGCTTTTGACTCGATAGACCGTCCCGTTGGGAAGGTGCCGAATCAGAAGCAGACTACCTTTTACTTGCTCACCTTGCTTATTGTATTTCATGGTGTAGCCGAAGTTCGTCTTATTAGTGGTTCCGGGCCAGTAAAACCAGCCGCCTCCTGTGGTGAAGCCTAGGCTCGGGTCGTACACGACAAGCACGTCCTCCGCGTCACCTTGGTAGTAGTCACCCACAACCGTGACCTGTACTGTGTAGGTGTTCACTGGTACGTTGTCGAAAGTGCAAGTGACGGGAAGGTAAGCATCGTAGCCAGTACCCTCCACGGAGCCTGGCGTACATGTCCCGGACACAGGGCCACCAGGACCAACCGGCACTAACTCCACCGACACTTGGGCGAGTCCGATATCGCCGGGATAGGCCGAGTCTGCTGGAAGATCGGGAATAGCTTCTGATATGTTTACGATGAGTGAGAATGAACCGGAATCTCCGCCAGGCGACTCTACTTTTTCCGCTACCGGATTAGTGGTGTCGAATACAATATCTGCGTCCTCGTGTAAGATAGTGAATGTATCCGAGTCACTGCTCTCCAGGTATATGGCATTCTCGGCGAATATTGAATCAACAGTATAGGAGCCCGCAGGCTGGTCCAGTATGATGGTAGCTTCGGCTATGCCTGAGGTATTAGTGGACGCTGACGTCGACTGGCTGCCGATCATGAAGGTGACTGCCTGGTCTGAAAGCGGATTCTCATTTCCGGCATCGGTCAGCGTGGCACTCAGCGAGACTTGGTCTGAATACTGCTCAGATGTGTCCCCGTTATAGACCAGTGTTGTCGGCCTCTTACTCACCGTTATTGTGATTTCCTCGTTGTCGGAGAGGGATGGCACACCATTATCAGTCACCTCAACTCGGAAAGTGTGCGAACCTATCTGAGCAGAGGTTGGTGTCCAGGAGAAGGCGCCGGTAGGTTCATCAATTTCAGCACCAGCCGGAACTGTCCCCTTTAGGTGGAAGGTTAGTGTTTGCGGCGGCGATTCTGCGTCTGATGCTGTAGCTGTGAAGGTAAGCTCATCACCCCACTGCACTGATTTATTACCGATGGCATTGAGTACAGGGGCATCATTTACTGGCTTCACCTCAATGCTGACCATAGCGGTGTCAGTGGCGCCATTACCATCGTCTGCTGTGTAATTAAATGTGTCGTAACCATTGAAATTAACGTCAGGATTGTAGGTTATCGTGGCATCAGAGTTTATGACTAATGTGCCATGAGCTGGTTCAGTGACCGAAGAGACGGTCAGGATATCATTATCCACATCGTTATCGTTAGCTAGAACCTCGATAGTCAGCGTCGTATCCTCATCGGTGCTGGCACTGTCATCGTTGGCCACCGGCGGATCATTTACAGGAGTCACGGTAATGGTTACGGTGGCGACGTTGGAATAATCCGTACCGTCATATGCTTTATATGTGAGCGTATCCGTTCCATACCAGTCCGTATTAGGGATATAGGTAAAGGAGCCATCCTCACTGAAGGTTAGTGTGCCATTATCAACA
>CAZHQV010000074.1:0-5700 GCA_964534285.1 uncultured Dehalococcoidales bacterium | reverse complement strand
AGGTATTGGTTGCGATGTCATATCTCCAAAAGTCTGTTGACCCATCCCCCCGCAAGGCGTAGATATAACCTCCTTCCAGACACATGCTACCGTCGCTTTCACCAATGTCAATTACCTGGACATTGTTCATGGTGGCAGCTTCGAAGTCGGCTACAGTGGTTTGTGTCCATGGATCACCATTAGCTAATGCAGGCACTACTAATGTCAAAACCAGCATTACTGAAACCAGCGGGGTCAATAACCGTGCTAACCTCTGTGTATTTTTCTTCATATTATCCTCCTTCACTTTTGTAGTACTATGTGTATTGGTTCAGTCGTTTTCGGACAAATCGATGGTGCCAAAATGATACAATCCTCCTCAGCTCTTGCCAGGTCGTCCTTGCCTCCGCTATCGCTTCGGCTCCTCGTTCACTCCGCCCCACTTCTGTGGCTCCGTTCACGAGTCTACTTCCTCTCTTGCCCACCTTTCAAGGTGAGCCTCCTCTTGGGATAGGTTACCGCTTTCCTCTACAGACCACTGCTACAGACCCGCAATAACGGCATTACCGTCTGCTATGAGCTGGTCGGCCTGGTCAGAGGTAAGGGCCTTGCCCCTTTGTGCTTCACACGCATTGATGAAAGCCTGAACCTTGTTAACTGCTTCTTCCCGTTGGCCAGCGTTAGCCGCGTCTAACGAGTCTTTGGCGTTCTGGTGTTTCGCCTCCAGGCTATTTTCAATACCCAGCTTGAGATTGAATGATCGGACAGTCAAGATAAGACCTCCGATGGTTGCGCCATTACTTTCGCGGGATTCTTCCTCGGGGGCAGTGCCGGGGTCGGTTACAGCAACACTTGCGGTGGCTGCTTCCTTGCCACTAGCCTCGGCTGAGGTTGTAGCAGGACTTTCCTGTGCCGGAACCGCGGTCGGCAATGCCAATGCAACCACCACACCCCAGTTAACAAACATAGCACAAACCGCATTCAATTCATTCTGCAACTCCTTTCTAATGAAATCGCGTTATCTTTGATGCTTACGTTAGCCCGCATGTATCCGCCGCCTTTCCAGCATTACTTATTGTCCGTCGACCTCGGACATAATCGCTTGGAGATCTATGCAGTTCTAGCTTTGGAAGGGCTTAACGTTGGGTACTGTTGGTATCTTACTCCGCACCTCGCACGGGTCAACTGCATTATCTTTACTTTGCCTCCATGTCGTCTAGAAAATAGTCCCAGGACTTTGGGCGCGGCTGGAAACCGTTCAGTTCAAGCGGTAG
Organism: uncultured Dehalococcoidales bacterium; assembly: GCA_964534285.1. Classification (GTDB taxonomy): domain Bacteria; phylum Chloroflexota; class Dehalococcoidia; order GIF9; family AB-539-J10; genus JADFUX01. Next base: position 4,447 of record CAZHQV010000074.1, on the reverse strand, counting down.
GAGTTTTCTTCCTAGCGGGGAAAGACGATTGTTGTGGGACAGAAGCTGAGAGCTTGGGCTGTCCAGTTTGTTTGGTTTGTCCTGATTGGCTAGCGAGGGCGACGGCTCGTCGGCGTTAGCCAAGGTTGAAAGGCCATGCTACCAGGCATCTCTTTTGGACTGGCTGGCCCAAGCCAATGGACGGCATTACGTCACGCACCCTGCCCTTGCAGAATCCAATCGCGATTTTGCGGAGGACAGTCATATTTGGGGCCAGCGGAGCATTACGCTATCTTGTGCAACGAGGGCGAGCTAATTGGAATCGGCGACCCTAATCGCCAATAAGTCACAATCTACTATTTTGTAAAGCGTTTAGCATGTTCTGTTAGTTTAAGAAAAGAGGTCGGCTTGTCTGATTTTCTGTACTCACCTCTTCTGGAATACGGCCTTTGAGTATTCTGTCCAAGCAAGGCCTTAGTAGCACAACCTACAAAAACAGGTCCTCTGTCAAAGGTTTCTTAACCACTTATTTTGGGGTGACTCCTCAAATTCGTGATTATCTGGACAACAAACAAACCGAGCATGACGAGGCCCCATGATAAAGAGGTTCTCCACGGCATTACCACGAATCCGTAGTTCATCGCGTAGTACAAAACCAAATAGGGTAGTATCCATTTCCAATTTTGCTTCCAGTTAACTCGAAAATTGATTTTCAAAACGTAATCAAACAGCCATTCTAGAGCTAAGAATGCCAAGAAAATCCCCAGGAAGATACTATATTGTACCGCTTTCTGCTCCTGGAAGACCAAGAAAATGCCATAAACAGCTGGAATCGCCAAGAGCAAATACACCCACCCGATTCGCTGCAAGAGGGCTAATCTATTCTTTCGAATGAGAAAGATGAAAATCAAGAGGGCACTATTCACAATTCCAAGGATGAAGAAGAATAGTTCCAACATAGTAAGTCACTTCCTTCGATGGCTAGCTCTCAACAAAAGTCTGGGGTTTGGGCGTCTGTTATTATACCTGACGACCACAGCGACTCTCAAGGGTGTGGATGAATGAACATCGGGGTGTCTACATGGTCTTAGGTATGAAAAAACCTCTTTCTCATTCGAAATAAATGTCACGAAATGAGTTGATGTGACATCATGGCCTATTGGAGTCCGGTTCTTACAGAATACCAAATGGGCAACAAGGTTACCTTGTGACTTATAGGGGCTTGGCCCGTATGTAGTAGCTTCGGCTGGGACAAGACTGCTGGACGCAAGTCAGTTATTCTGCTAACCTACCAGATAGTAGCTGTAAGCAGGAGAATCGTATGGAAACCAATATACAGACCGTACCAAAGACGTGGAAACCAACAGTCGCTGGGATCCTAGACATAGTTGGTGGCGCTCTGAGCATACTTGGTGCTATTGCGCTGTTTCTGGGCATTCTGTTCTTCATTCCGATTTCGAGTTCTGGAGGGCCTGGGCCAGTTCCTGAAATGGGATGCTGGATGATTCCTGGGATTCTAGAAGCTATCTTGTTGATTGCTGCAGTCTATTCTATTGTTGTAGGGGTATTACCCATAATCGGCGGTGTATATGCGCTCAGAAGGAAGAAATGGGGACTAGCTCTTGCTGGTTCTATTGCAGCAATCTTTGGCTCATTGGTAATGGGCATATTGGCCACCATATTCATAGCCATGTCAAGAGACGAATTTGAGTAGCCAGTCTGCCTCACTTCGCGGCGAGCCTAGCCATTGAACAGAACGATGAATTGTTGCCTGCGAAATATTCCACCAGAGATGGGCCTCCGTGCTCCATCTGTATTCTCTGTATTTTGCCATGCAAGATAGAGGATAAGTCATGCAGGTACTCCATACCCTATACCTCATACTCTATACTCCATTATCATAGAGGATACAGGATAGAGGATAGGGCATGGAGCATGGAGCATGAAGTATGACTGATAAAGGATAGGGAATTCTAGATGGCTGCCCCGCTCAGAGAGCTAAGGTTTTGCCAAAAGTAGGTTAGGAAGTAAAGCAACTCATGAAGAGGTAAAGTGGTTTGCGCACCCCGTTTCTGAAGAGAGCAAACCGTTTCCGTCGTGCATATTGTATCCAAACACCTCGTCAAAGCGTAATTGCTAGTGTGCTTCGGAATTTCACGAAATGGCTTTCTGTTGAACGTAGGGGAGCTTAATGAACACTAGTGCCAAGCCTTTGGCCTGGAGCCCAGAGTATGGCACAACGTAGCGCTTGTCAATACCTTCTATTGGGGATTTTGTAGCTTCTCCGGAAAAGCCAGACTACCCCAGCCGTCAGCGAAGGCCCGCGACCTGGAATACTTCTCGACCATAGTGATGGTTTCACACAATGCGCCCCGCCGTCTAAATAGACGCCAACATATGGAGATGGGGTGCCACCTTTGGATTGGATTCATGAGACACAGAAAGAGAGAAGGCATAATGAGGCGTGAAAACCATGCACTAACCGTGCAATTAGCTGTGAAAACAAATGCTGGCCTCGCCTGTAAAGCTGAAATTTCGCACTGTAAGTGGCCAGCATAAATGGCAAATTACTTAGCTATGACGCACGTATTATTTCGGACCCTCTTGTCTATCAGGCGGTATTCAATTTCAGGTTAGTTAGGGCTATAATGCGCTGACCAGGCCGTTTTAACTATGCTAGGAGGAGGTGTTCAAATGGCTAAAGCGAAGTGGTATGCACAAGGCCTTGTTTAGCTGCTGGTTGCGGTGGTGTTGTCCTTAGGGATTGTGGCGGTGCCAGGCAATATCCTGGCAGATGGCGAAGGTACATTCTTCTCGGAGGACTTCGAGGGTGGTCTTCCGCTCGACTGGGCCGTGGTCTCTGTCTATGTCCCGTGTGACATCGATTGGTGCTCCTACTGGACGGATAGCAACCCCTGTAATCGAACAGCGTATGATGGCTGCTCGGGAATATTCATGATAGCAGATAGCCGTTGCTGTGACCCTGATGAAGTCATGCTTACTGAGCTACGGACGCCATCGATTGACTGTTCGGGCTACGACAGTGTCATACGCAACTTCGACCACCACTTCGACTACCACGAGGGCGAGGCCGATGAGAGGGCAGATGTCGACATATCGAATGATGCAGGACTAACGTGGACAAACATCCTTGCTTAGCGAGCCGATGCGTCCGGGCACGTCAGCATAGACATATCCCCTCAGGCGGCTGGTGAGAGCGATGTCATAATAAGCTGGCGCTACGTTGCTGGGTGGGACTTGTATTGGGAGGTTGATAACGTTGAGCTATCTGGTACACCTAGGCCTTCTCCACCAAGTGTGCCCGCCATCAACCATTTGGGCATGGTCGCCCTGATAACCCTGTTTGCTGGATTCCTGGTGTGGACCGTCCGGAGAAGAAGGCCAGCTTTGTGAGCTAGTAATTGCGCCGATAGTGGATACCAGACTGCACCTTACGTCATTTCGTTCAGCGTTTGGGTTAGTACACCAGCAACTGTTGTCGAGCTAGGACAAGTTAGGTCTTCTCAAAGAGAAGTCCGCAACTGTCGGCAATGGCCGCTTAAAGAGTCTCGGCGCATGGGTTCTGCGGGATTTCCCCATTCGGAGAGTCCTCGAAAAAGCTGCTTCTTTTCTAAGAAAGGACGTAATGGGAGTCCGATGCTATTCACATGCGCTCAGGGGGCATAGTATAATAGCAGTTGTTAATGATACATAATGTGCCTGCATTCCGATCAAGTACTTAAGACAAAAGCGAAAGGAGGGTTCTGATGACAATAGAAGAGAACAAGGGATTGGCTGCCCGCTGGACAGAGGAGATTTGGAACCAGGGCAACATGGCCGCGGTAGACGAAATCTGCACGCCAAACTTCACCTTTAACTATGCCCTTCCGGGAATGCCACCAGACCGCGAAAGCTACAAGAAGGTGGTCACTATGTACCGGAACGCATTCCACGGCATGCATCTCACCAATGAGATAGTGATTGCAGAGGGAGACAAAGTTGCCATTCGCTGGCGTGGGCAATCAGAGCATAAAGGCGAATTTATGGGTATTGCTCCTACGGGCAAGAAGGTGACCATGAGTGGCAACAGTATTGCCCGTATCGAAAGCGGTAAGATTGCGGAAGAGTGGACAGAGATGGACTCTGTCGGAGTGATGCAACAGATTGGTGCTGTACCATCTGGGTAGGCTGCCAACAACTTGTTGACACCCCTCCAAGAGACAAGCTAGCAGTGGGCTATGGTGGCTGTGGTGGTAGATTCCTGCAGAACCAATCACCCTTGCAGTCGCAAGCATGGGATGTCAGACATCCCGATCTTGTGCGATGGCGGAAGATTGCACGAAAAGCCATTGTGTTTTACAATACGAACACGAGGTCTTGTCAATAGGTGTGTAAATGTCAGGCAACGGCGAAGACCTCTTCCCGTTTGATTTCTGCTCCCTCGTGTGCTTCTCCGACGCCAAATCCC
>CAZHQV010000073.1:0-10460 GCA_964534285.1 uncultured Dehalococcoidales bacterium | reverse complement strand
CTGGTCAAGGAGCGCTACCCCAACAAGCCCGTTTACGCCCTTGTAGTCCTTCCCTTCGAGCACGAGGAGCACAGCGAGGACCGAAGCGTGTACAACACCGCTACTTGTCTTAATACCGTCTATGACATAGTCGACGCCGTTTTCCTCGCCGATAACCAGAGGTACGTTAGAAAGGACGCCAGCCTGATCAACAACATGGAAAAGATAAACCGACAGATTGCCGAGCCCTTCTACGATCTGATGTGCGCCGGCGAGGTAACGAAGGGCAAGTATGTGGGCTCGAGAACGGTGGACGCTGGGGACCTGATTGCCACCTTGGAGGGCTGGACGGCCATCGGCATCGGCAGGACCGAGCTTCCCTCATTTCGCTTCCCCTGGGAGATAAGAAAGAGGCATTTCCGTGAAAAGGCTCTGGAGACCTTTAGGGGGACACAAGCTCTTGATGCCACTGTCACCGAACTTTCTATTACCTGCGACCCTAGGGATTGCGGTAGAGCTACGTACATTTTGGCCGGACCCCCGAAAGAGCTGAACATGGACATGGTCAAAAGCATAAGCGATTACATTAAACAGATGTCGCCCAATGCCTTAATAAGAGGAGGCGACTTCCCAGGAGAAAAATACTTCATCGACCTTACCTTGATACTGTCTGAGTTGTCCTTTGTGCCCAAAATAAGAGAATACTACGAGAAAGCCACGCTATATGCGCATGAACACAAGGGGCAGATAGAGGAAGCTCGAAAGAAAGTCGATGCCCTAGCGGAGCTGGGCAAGGAACTGCCCAAGTTAAAATGATATGCTAGCCTTGCTCTGATAGTAACGCATCGTGACGCTGAGAGCGTCCTTTGGTTTCACTATGTAAGGCGGCAGGTTACAGCCCGATACGGTGGTCTTCGGGCTGCTAACGGCAGATGGCAGTTGTCTATCAGTGGACTCCAGGGTGACCGCGGGCTTCTAATTTGCCCTATCACCCGCAAACCATACGCTTGCCTGTTCAGCAACAAACCCCTCCCCGGATGGGAAGCCTCATGGCTATCGTAAGCGTTGCTTTCTTCCCATTTCCCCCTTAGTTCCTCGATCCGCTGCATTACCTCATCATGGCTCTAAGATACCGAATGAGCATTTAGAATTTCTCTGTCGCCGCAAGGATGCAAAGCGACGACGCAATCAGGGAGTGGGAGATCGCTACGCCTTCCGCTCGCAACGACAAGTAGCAAGGCTTCCAACGAGACAGAATTCACCACGGCTGCGTCGCAACCATAGAGAGGAAGATGACCCTTACGCCTTCAGGTACCAGCCACCTATCTGAACCAGGTCAGGTATCAATTGCTTCGCTGCCAAGGGTTCGCCAGCCTCTACGGAGCCACTGTGATAGCGTCATAAGATGAGCGAAACGAGAGCGAGAAAGGAACCTGGCCCCTGTGGTAACCAGAGGAATTACAGAATAGCAGACTTGCTGACATCCGCCGTTACGTGTTCGCATTGTCTTCAGCTAAGGCACGCCCATCTCCACAGAGACTTCTGCCACGTTGGAACTGGCCTGAAGAGTGCGTCAGAGAATTGCAGTTGTGCTGATCCTGGCCCGCTTCCACAATCCGTCGCGCTGACCGCAATCAGAATTGTCCCACACACTCCCCGAGCACAGCCTCGTCAGGAACCCTCGGGCGTCGGTCTGGGCTGGCGTCTGCGCCTGAAAAGCCACACGAGCACCACAACAACACCAACAATGACGCCGACCAGTGCCTGCGACGGCACGCCTTTTGCCACAACGGTCAACTCACCGTCGGTAGTGGTGAGTGGGATATCAATCAATGTATCGTAATCATATGCCCGGCCAGTTTCGACTGCCATGGTTATCCTATCGCCCTCTGAACCCGCACGTCGAACTCGATGACGACTACCGGCCCGTCGCCAGATAGCCCGTCGCTGTCTGCCAGGACAACCAACAACCGACCATCTTCAACCTCGTTGGCTTCCACAAGCGCGTTCTCGGCGCTGGAGCCAACCCGCGCCTGGACAAATTGCGCCGCGCCGTCGTAGTAACGCAGTGCTAGATCGACTGCGCCGACTTGCTCGGCATTCATCATCGACACAACAACTTCAGCCGTGCTGTCGGGATTGCCAGTTGCTTTCTCCACAGTAAGTGTCACTCCATCCTGAGCTTGGACGAGCGCTGGCCCACCCAAGACAGCGATAAGCAACAAGATAGTCGAAATAATGCGCGTTCGCATAGTCTACCTCCTTACGGTGTACGCAGCCCGGTAGCTGCTTGCAGGATCCAGCGCGCGTCCTTTCCCGTAACCCCACCATCGCCATCGACGTCAACAATCAGGTCCTCGGCGATCTTGCCGATAGACATTTGCAGAGCCATCAGCGCGTCCCGGCTGGTCAAGCGTTTGTCCCCATCCACGTCGCCCTTCACTCCTTCTACAGTGAATGTGCCGTCTTTTACCAACACCTGCACGCGCTGGTCGTTGTCGGCGCGACTAGCAGTGGTCACTTCTCCATGCGGCGTTGTCTTGCTACCCGGTTCACCGATGACATCGAAGTCCAGATAGGTCAGACAGCCATCGCCAGTCAGACCCTCGTTATCAGCCATGCCCAAGCGAATCGTGCCTTCCGGAACGAGATTGGCATCGAAGAGAGCGTTCCCTAGGAATGCCCCGCGCGTGAATCCAGTGGCCCGGAGAATACTGGGGTCGTAGGTAATGCTGAAGTTGAGGTCGCCTAGCCCGCTGGCGCCACACAGGCTGACCGGGATGCGAACCGTGCTGCCCTGGGACTTAGACCGCGACTCGATAACAATCCACGTGCCCGGACCCACGTCAGCACATGGGTCTGCACCAGGACCGACGTCAGGACCAGCGCCTTTGCGATCGCTGGGGTCCAGTGGGTCTGTCGCATCCGCTACTTCCTCCGCATCGCTCTTCCCATCGTCATCAGTCTCCGGGTCGTTCGGGTTGGTCCCAAGATCCGCCTCCCGGTCATCGGTAAGTCCGTCCTGGTCTGAGCCGACTTCAGGTGGCGGGGCAGCGCCCTTCGTGTAGAGATATTGCACCCAGATGCCTATCCCATCATAGTCGGAGCCACTGAAGCCAGCATAAACCTCGAAAGCCGCCACCTCTTCCGCCGCCTGCGAATCTCCGAATACCGCAGTGCACTCATAGACCAGGCTCGCCATGTCGCCTAGAAGATATCGGTCAGTAACCTCCTTGGTGCACGTCGTCCCCTCGTGGAAAGGGCTCAAAGGGTATCCTGACACATAAGCAACTGCTCCGCTGTCGCCCCCTATGGGAGTATAATTGACGTACTCCAGACGGTAGGTAAGTGAATCCCCTGGGCAAAACGACTGGGGAGGTGCTGTCCACTTGAGCAAGACATGCCGCTTCTGACCCCTTGTGGTCCACTCGTACTCCACTGAGTGCTCGCTTCCCACCATGACTTCCTTAACGCGATGGATTCGCTGCTCCCAGTCATCCGTGGTCATGACTGTCTGCCAATTACTCGGATACTTTATCTCGGTAAGCGTCCAGCACTCGGTATCCGCCGGAGAACTGAGAGTTGTTGTGCCAGGTATCGCGCTCGAGAGAAGAAGCAGGACGCCGACAAGGACGATAGGCCACAAAAGTCGACTTTTTCGTAACGCGTTGTCAAGAGTGTGTGATGACATAAGTGCGAAATTCTCGCGCTGTAAAGACGCTACCACCACATTAGAAGTCAACCCTCTTTCCAAGAGCCTTCCTAATCACCCCCTGCCACGCTACTATTCGTAATCCCCATCACGACTACCAGGAATCCCTTCGCTATTCAAGGTAGAACGGCCGCATCGTGTTACCGTGGTCTTCTGGCCTACAACCGCATACCGTGATCGTCCATCCCCAGACTCCAAGGTAACCACGGGCTTCTATATCACCCACACACCACTCCCCCGTCTCACCAGAACCAGCGGCAACCGTGTGGAGAAGCCCAAAAGCTTCAGAGCCGCCCCTTCCTTGGGTGCGCGGGGCAGAGTCTCCTCGGCAACCATACGGAGTCCACCGGTCCATGTGAGAATTGCCCCAATGAGGAAGGCTTATCCAACGCTCCTACCACGGCAACAAACCGAGCGTGGAAGGCAACATCTGAACCCTTAAAGGGCAGGGCTTGATTGTGGCGCACTTACCAAGAAACAGGACAATTGGCACTGTTCCGCATCATATGCAAGGACTCCATAGCAAGTAATGAATTCTTCCTCCGTACAAGTGAGGCCCGGGCCCGTCCTGAGCTTGCCCAAGGATGATCCGGATTTCTCCCCTTGCCCTTTAACTGCCCCCACCACGGCCGGAGGGCTATTCACCATGATTCCTCCCCGACAATCCTTTGGCGATCCTGGGGGTGAAGTCTCTGGCTGCCTCTGCTACGAGGGCGAGGCTCATAAGGAAGTCGTCGTGCCCGTCCTGTGGGTCGACGTAGAAGTTCATTGTCTGGTTGGGCCGGTACTGGGCTTTGGCCTTCTCAAGCTGGAACATCATCTCCCGGTATTCGTGTGATCCATCCTGCTTATACAGGTTCAGCCTGGAACTGTTGACAAATGACAATAGTTCAAATCCCATGTCCGACTTGCTCTTCTGGGTGAAGGTGAAAGGTACTACGCGCGACCCGAGCTGTGCTCTGAGAAAGCTGGCTACCGGCTGGCCGATACCAGTGGCGTCAACCAGAACCTTCTGGCAGTTCCATTTCTTCAGCGCGCTAACGATCTGGGCGTATAGCTGGCTATGCGGGGTGCCGGTCCACTGGTAGTGCTCCACGATGTTGAGGGTTGGCTCCACCAGGTCGGCGCGGGACCTCTGGATGGTGTCGACCTCTGCGATGGTGATGACTGTGGAATCGAGCTTTGGCTTGGCCCGGGTTAGCGCTGTTTGCCTATCTTCCTCCCTCTCCCCAGCGAGGTCTATCCCTGCGATGTAGGGCACGATGTGGTCCTGTGGCTCTCTCAGCCTTTGGTGGGAGCCCATCATGAGGACGATCTGCTGGCGGGTGAGAAATCCCCCTCCGCCTTTAATCGGCAGCAAGGCGTACTGGGTGCGGAACAGGGGATGGTCCTCTCCCAGCCTGGTCCTTTCGATCTCTACGTATCTGTGGTAGTCGGGGTTATGCCTGGCTACTTCCTGCCAGTCGTATCTGAAGTGGCGCTTAATGCCATCGTGTTTCTCCAGCTCAATGTTGGTCTGCTTCATCTCCTCCAGGAGTGTGGAGTCATCCCACGTTGTGCCGTAGTGAATGGTGGTGACGTTTGTGGATGATCCCATGGGGCGGAACTCCTTAGTATATTTCTCCTTGCTCACGTCCTGCGATTCATCTATTTCTAATAAGATGTCGGCTGTGTGGCCCACCACTGAGGCTGATTCCTCAGCCGAGAGGAAGACCTGTCTGGCGCTCCCCAGGGTGACGATATACCCCATGTCGGTGTGGTATATGCCGTGGAATCCGAACTCGTCGAGCCTTTCCTTTAGCCTCTGCATGGAGATGATGGTCTGGGGCTTAAACGTTGGTGAGCACTTGACGAGGCTGCCGCCCCTGGCCATGTGGAGGGTCAGCAAGAGGACCTCCAGGTGGGCCGACAGCTCGTTCTTGCCTCCCTGGCGGGCGATCTCCACTGAGAAGGTGAGGCCCCTGGAGCTCAGGATGCTGTCCAGGACTGCCCTGGCTACCTCTTGCTGATAGGGTCTGAGCTTCATTTGCCTGCCACCTTCATGCCGACGCCGATGCCGAGCGGCAAGGCGACCTCGGTGAGGACCTTGGCGATGGCCTCTTTGAGGGACTTCTTCTGCTCCCTGGTGATCTGGTACCTGGTTCTGACGAGCCTGGCGATGGTGTTGGCGGCCTGGATGTGAAGGTCTATCCTTTCGGGATAGTTTTCAATAAGGTCTCTCAGCTTGACTCTTAGTAAGGCGATCTCGTCATCAATGCCCTCGACGTAGCCAGCTTCCTCCAGTTCGACCTTCTCCGCCTCATCGAGCGCCCGGCTGTAGAAGCCATGCTTACGAGCGTTCTGATTGCCCTTTGGGGCTCCTCTTTTTGCCATTGCGGATTTGCCTGGTTTGAGAGCCACAGCTACGAAGCGAGGGTAACCTGTGAGCTTGAGGCGCAGGCGCTGTCTTCGCCCTTATCATCCCATAGACCAAGACATGTGCCGCTAGGGTATAGTGCTGCCTCTCCAGGGCTGCCTTCAACAACTTCATCGAATTCTATAGTAGCACACATGTTCTAACGAAGCAAAACGATTTTGTCGCTGCCTACGAGTGTCGGTAGACGGGCGCTTCACTGTCAGCCACAGCCCGGTCGGAACAGAAAGCTCGGACAGCGTTATCCCAGCATCGCCACGTTCTACAAGAAGGTCAAATTGGTGGGCAGCCTAACAATGAACTCAGCCCCTGCGCCTGAAGCGCTCCTGGCTTGAATATCCCCACCATGGGCCCGCACTATTTCCCTGGCGATAGCTAGTCCCAAGCCACTGCCGCTCTTATCAGGGTCAGCCCGATGAAAGCGTTCAAACACACGGGGCAACTCCTCAGGGGAGATTCCAGGACCGGTGTCAGCTACAACAACTTCAACAAAGTCATTACGGGACCCTCGCACCACAATACTCACTTGGCCTCCCGGAGGGGTGTGTCTTACCGCGTTGTCCAGCAAGTTGCCGAATACCTGCTCCAGTTGGTCAATATCGCCGACTACGAGTGGTACTGCCCCAATTTCCGCTCTCAGGTGCAAGCCCTTCTCCTCCGCCCGCATAGCGAAAACCTCCAGGCAGTGCCGCAGCAATTCCTTTGTATCCACGGGCTGGCGAAGCATCTCCATTTGCCCAGATTCAATTCGGGAAAGCTCAAGAAGCTCATCCATTTGCCGCATCATACGTTTGGCCTCGTCTTCAATGATTTCGGCTGCTCTGGACTGAGCTTGGCCATCCGGTTAAACCCCAAGGCAAGCGCCTGGACCTCCGCAGGACCAGCTACTGGTAGCTCTTGCTCATACTCACCCCGGGACACTTCCTCCGCTGCACGTGTCACCCTCTGAAGAGGACGGTACACCGAACGAGCGAAGAGAATAGCTATCACTACAGAAACCACAAGGGCGATGAGCGCTGCCCACAAGAAAGGGTGAACCAGTTCGGTGAAGAGCGCTAGGGCGCTCTGACGCGGCACAGCTAAAACCAGAACTTCAGGAACCGAGGAGCTTCGAGAGCCGAACAGTCCAGCAAGAGGATAGGCAGCGAAGACGAAGGTCTGCCCCTTCGGCATCACATAGATTCCATGATAGGGCTCAGAGATATCAGAGGGTAACCCTCCCGAGGGCAGCTTGACCCGCTGCGTCCAGAATGCCTCTCCTGGGGATACCTGCCTGACAATACTCCCCTCGTCATCAACCAAAAGAACGTGAACACCACTTTCCTGCGCTTGTTTCTTCAGATTGGCCCACACCTCCTCCAAGGATGTCTCACCCTGAGCTAGCGAACTACTTTGGATATAGATGGGTATGGTCATGTCATCCAGGCGCGCAAAGGCATACCTGTCACGATAGTCCTGAAGCAGCAACAATGTGGCGACCGCAGCTATGCCAAGGCGCAGGACTACGATCAGAGTATGAGACAGAACTAGACGGGTGCGCAGACTCATGGCAAATCCCCTGCATCGGTAGCTTCCCCCCGTGAGGCACACACTACTCCAGATTACTCCTCGATTCCGCTTTCACGACCATCTTATAACCCATGCCCCGAACCGTTTCTATCACAACTTCTGATGAGGCGATTTTTTCCCGCAGGTGGTTAATATGAACATCAACGGTGCGGGTCTCCCCATAGTAATCATAGCCCCAAACCATCTCAAGCAGTTGCTCCCGACTGAGCACAAGCCCCGCATTCTGAACCAGAGTCGCCAAGAGAGCAAACTCCTTAGTCCGCAACATCAGTGCCCGCTCTTCTACACTTGCCTCATGACGCGAGAGATCGATTCGAAGCTTACCCAGTTCCAGGACTTTGCCTGGCTTGAGTCCCGTCTAATAACGGCGGAGGACGGCCTTAACCCTGGCCACCAACTCTCTTGGGTTGAAGGGCTTTGTTACATAGTCATCGGCTCCCAGCTCCAGCCCAATTATCTTATCAATGTCCTCCCTCCGAGCCGTGAGCATCAGAACAGGGGTATCGCTTTTCTTCCGTATCTCACGACACAGCTCAAAACCATCAACGTCAGGTAGCATCAGGTGTAACACAACCAGGGCAGGGCCCACAGCGTCTAGCTTCGATAGCGCCTCACTGCCATTGCTGGCTCCTGCTACCCGATATCCCTCCTGCTCAAGATACAGCTTGACAAGCTCTATGATGTTTGGCTCATCATCAACGACGAGGATCGTCGGCATGACCTGCTCCTGCGTAAAACCGGAAAGAGGTTCGGCTTCCCTATTATATCGTAGTGTCCCCATTGTGCCTATCTCGTACACTCGCCTATTTCGTTAGCGACGTATCGCCCGCCAAAGTGAGAGCGCTCTGCAAATGCAGGAGCAAACATTTGGATTCGCCCCTTGCTGAAGCCTCGACGCCGCACACTATCATGTTAACCAAAAGAAGGTGGCAAGTCGCGGGTTTCTATTGAGTTGCTTGCCACCTTCGTCTTCTTCCAGCTCCCTAAGCTAGGGGCATCAGTCAGGAGACACTGGTGTTTGTCATAGCTTCACATGCGTGCCAAAACCTGTGCTCCAATCGGCAGTCCGGCCATTGATCTCATAACTGCCGTGCCCCCAGAGGATGACTCGACCACGCCCCTCAGCGGAAAGCTCAATGTCTACCCCAGCAAGGACAACGACGATCCTTGTCCCTGCCGCATGGGCCTCGCCATCAAAACCAGAGTATTGAAGCCATCCATTAGCAAACTCTCTCTTTTGCCCGTAGCCGGTCACTTCTACGGTAGCACCACCCACCAGATCCCTGACCCACAGCATGCCATTGCCAATGATATAACAGCGCCATTGCCACCAAGCACGGCTATGCCGTCTCCTGCCGCGCTGAGGGTGCCCCTGCCCTGGGCTTGGCCTTGATCAGCGCTGACTGCCGAGGCGCTAGCCAGCGAGGCAAACCCCAGGTTAGCCACCAAAGTCACTGCCACCAACATTGAAGCCAGTATTCTCTTCATTCTCTTGACCTCCTTTCTTTTTGACCAGAGTTGCCCTACAAGCCCTGACCCACGCCCTTCAGTCCAAGCTCACAGGCCAACTCCAGGGTCTATTACTACTGTAACGCTGAATTGTAACCACGGTTTTTCCTCAGTGTAAAATCTTCGTAAAATGTAGCCCGAAGGCACTCGTCATAGGAAACGTCCACGGAGCCTGTGTCATTGGGACGAGCGAGGTTCCCTATCAACACCCTGAACAAGCTCCCCAATCTCAAGGATAGCCACGAGACTGCTTCGCTTCGCTCACAACGATACTTCTCGCCGTCATTGCGAGGCCATCCAGGGCCGGACCAATCTAGGGCAGGCGGTGCAGCGCAACAGAGACTGCCACACTCTTGGCTCCCAATGACAAAGAGGGCGGATCTGTAATGAAAAGGATGGCTATTCTGGGGCGGTGTCGGCTAGGTCTATCTCGTCCAGTGAGACAATTCCTAGCCGCATTGCTACCACTACTGCGCGAGTTCTGGTATCGGCATTGAGCTTGGCTAATATACTCGTGATATGGTTCCTGACGGTCCGGGGGCTAACATTCAGAGCCTGGGCCATTTGCTTGTTACTGTCACCTCTAGCCATATGGCGAAGAACCTTCGCCTCGGTCACCGTTAATGCCTGAGGCGAGTAGTCATCCTTTCTGGTGCCACGGCGTTCGCGAATACTGGCACTCTCCCTTGCTCGCTGGCGCTGGGTCACTATACCCAGCATCCTAAGCACCATCTGGGCTCTCTGCTTGCTGACCCCAAGGAAGTTGCCTATTTGCTCCAAGCTAGCATTGGGATTCTGCTTGACGTATGTCTCTATCAGTTCCCTTTGCTGCCTCCTACTTGTGTCCCAAATGCGTTGGGTCAGCACATGGACTACCACACCGATAAGCTCCTTGTTTTCGTCATAGAGTGCTCTGTTTTTCCTCCAGGCGCTGATGGTTGACCCGTCTCTACGCATCAGTTGGCATTCGCAATCGGAATAACCAACTTCTTTCACAACCGAGAAGTTCTGCCTGAATACCTCTTTGCTTTCTTCTCGAAGAAACGCAGTAATATGTTTTCCAAGTATTTCTTCACGATTGTAACCAAGCAGCAGTTCTTCAGCCCCGTTGCAATCTACTATGTACCCCTGCCTATCCAACACTTCCACACCATCAGGAGCTCCTTCAAACAAGGTCCGATATTTTTCCTCGCTTTCTCTTAGCTCCCTTTCTATCTTGTATTTATACAGAGCCATCTCGATGCTGGTACGCAATTCCCTCCCGTCAAAAGGTTTGAG
>CAZHQV010000072.1:0-10567 GCA_964534285.1 uncultured Dehalococcoidales bacterium | reverse complement strand
GGATACCGATGGTGGTAGCTCCTCCCGTCCCCCCACGAAATCTAAGGAAGACAGGCAAGGTATGGCCTACTACAGCCGCTAGCCCGACAAGGAGCTGGAAGGCCAGAGGTACACCCAGCCAGCGAGCTACAAGAATCGCAGCTATGCCTTTACTTGCATCGGCCAGCAAAACGAAAACTGCCTCTTTTGGCCCGACCTCATAAAAGACGTTCAACATCCCCATGTTTCTGCTTCCCACCTCGCGAATATCGATGTTCTTCTTAAGGCGGCCGGCAATATACGCTGAGGGAATGGAGCCAAGGAGATAACCACAGACTACGGCAAAGAGATTGACGGGCATGCTATTCCAGTATTGCCTTTACTCTGAAGCAATTCTCGTCTTCTTCGGGCGCGTTTCTTAGAATATCAGCTTGGGGATATGAATTGGCTGCTTCGTCCCGCCTGAGAACATTCTGTAGAAAGACAGCCTGAGCTGCTGGTGCCACATTGCTTGTATCCACTTCGTTTAGTATCTCAAAGTTCTCCAATATGTGAGACAACTGAAGGCTGAACTTTTCGATTTCAGCTTCAGTTATACCTAGGCGAGCTAACCAGGCGATATGTTGAACTTGCTCACGGTCTAATTTCATCTCAGCTTGCGGAACAATGTTATTATAGCATTCGACTCTGGAACGTGACAGAGCTTGTGTCGCTCCATATGGTTGGTGACAGACTACCTTTCATAGTCCTGTGCCACTGTGAACTGTGAATGGAGTAGCCAACCTTGGGTCCTGCGCGCCGAGTGTGAAGGCTCGATGCTGCGAACAAGGCTTAAGCACTGCAAATACTGGCCGGTAGGGAGATTTCTCCACAATGCCCTGGACACGCTAGGGTGTTGGCAATCTACCTCACCGCGGTCACTGGAGTAGGTGTAAATTCAAGGTACACTATCGACCATCAGGCCCCTCTGGATGTTGCTCACGGTTTGGCAAGAAGCTTATAATAGTAGCCGTGAGTACCAGCGCCTGTACGCGTCAAGGAGCGGTTGGCAAACCTACCATACATGGAGCTACGGTTGTGGGAAGTCTTGAACTAGCCCACAAGCCCATAGTCCTAAGCAGTGACTCAGCTCAGTGTCTTTCCGATTCCCTGGAAAGCGCGCTTGGGGGAAGCGGGTGCCTACTACCTCCAATCCGGTAAATGGGGAACAATGCACGTTGGACAGTCCGAGAAGTGTTTCAAGGCGTTGTTCAGGGCTGGGTTCGATACCTGTGCGCAAAGTGTGGCATGGTCAGGGCGGGTGTGCGCAGAGCGAAAGGTCTGCAGATTTTCCAGATGCTTCACTATGCTCAGAATGATTGAGAGCAAGGAACCAGGGGTTTGACATAAAATGAGGAGAGTGATTCTCTAGCTTGAAATCGTGCCTGGGGAGGTACTGGTACTCAGCAGCGGGCTTAGAGAGTTGGAACATTTGGTGAAGACGGCGCGAAGTGAGTTTTCGGTGGTGCAGAAACAGGGAGAATCAGCCCTGGCCAGCTTGATTGATGCCCTAGTTGAGGCGGTGGAGAAGGGTGAGAAGCCAAAAGTGAAACAGCAAGAAGAACTCGAGGTGAATAATGAGCCCCTATGAATCAGGAAAAATCCAGAATGTTGTGCTCCTATCTCATTATGGAGTAGGTAAGACTTCGCTTGTGGAAGCGATGCTTTTCGCCTCAGGCGCGATTGGCCGATTGGGCAGTGTGGGGCAGGGAACTACGGCCTCAGATTACGACCCGATCGAGATAGAACGCAAGATGAGCATCAACCTATCGTTACTTCCACTGGAGTGGAAGGGAACCAAGCTAAACATCATCGATACGCCGGGCTACGCCGATTTTGCCAGTGAGGTAACGGCGGGCTTGCGCGTCAGCGACGCGGCGGTCATCGTGGTTTGCGCCACTTCCGGTGTCGAGGCGGGCACTGAGCAAGTATGGGACTACAGTGAAAAGAATGGCTTACCTCGTCTAGTCTTCGTGAACAAGATGGACCGTGAGAATGCCGACTTCTTCCGCGCTTTGGACGAAATCCAAGCTAAGCTGGGAGCAAAGTGCTTGCCGATTCACTTGCCCCTGGGCTCACAAGAGGATTTCAAAGGAGTTGCCGACCTGGTCTCTTTGCAACACGATGAGCTGCCTTCCTCTCTTCAAGATCAGGCCAAATCTTGTCGTGACAGACTACTGGAGGCAGTAGTTGAGACGAATGATGAACTTCTTACCAAGTATTTAGAAGGCGAGGAAATAAGCAATGAGGAGTTCTCAGGCGCTATACGGGAGGCAACCATAGCTGGTAAACTGGTGCCTGTGCTGGTCGGCTCTGCCCTCCGCAGTGTCGGTATTACGCCAATTCTTGACGCTATCCGTGGTTACCTGCCTTCACCTGAAGATAGGGGCGCTATTGTGGCCACAAATCCCGCAGCTGGTGCAGCAGAGGAGCTTGAACCAGTGGAAGGCTCCCCCTTAAGCTGCTTGGTATTCAAGACCACTATTGACCCATATGTAGGCAAGCTAAGTTACCTTCGGGTTTACTCAGGTGTAATTCCTAGTAATTCTCAGGTTTGGAATGCTAATAAGGGTGCGACTGAGCGCCTTGGCCAACTTCTTGTCCTAAGGGGCAAGAATCAGGAACCCGTGCCTCAACTGGCTTCTGGAGATATGGGAGTAGTGGCTAGATTGAACCTAACTGCTACTGGAGACACCCTTTGCTCCCAGGAGCATCCTGTAGTGCTTGATGGCATTGAATTTCCTCAGCCAAAACTCAGTATGGCAATCAAGCCGCAGTCCAGGGGTGATTTGGATAAGATGAGCTCAGTCTTACCTAGGATTTGTGAGGAGGACCTTTCTCTTCAGGTGCGGAGGGATGCCGTTACTAAGGAGGTTGTTCTTTCTGGTGTTGGTGAGAGCCATTTGGATATAGTCAAGGAAAGGATGCATCGCAAGTTTGGCGTGGAGGTCAAATTGGCTCCTCCGAAGATTCCTTACGAGGAGACTATTGCGGTGCCAACGAAAGCGGAATACAAACACAAGAAGCAAACTGGCGGACATGGTCAGTATGGGCACGTCTTTCTGGAGTTGGAGCCCCTGCCGCGAGGCAGTGGTTTTGAGTTTGCTGAGAGGGTTGTTGGTGGGCGGGTGCCCAAGAATTATATCCCGGCTGTGGAAAAGGGGGTCTGGGAGGCTAGAGAGGAAGGGCTTGTAGCTGGCTACCCGGTGGTTGATATGAGGGCAACGCTCTACGATGGCAGCTCTCACGCGGTGGATTCCTCCGATATCGCCTTCAAGATTGCTGGGGCTCACGCTCTAAGGAAAGGTCTATCACAAGCTCAACCTATGCTGCTTGAGCCCGTGATGAACCTTAGTATAACTGTACCTGAGGCTTTTACCGGTGATGTTGTTGGCGACCTTAACACCAAGAGGGGGCGTGTGATTGCGATGTCTCCTGAAGATGGTGCCAACGTTATTGAAGCGCAAGCGCCGCTTTCGGAAGTGCTTCGCTACGCCATTGACCTGAGGTCAATGACTCAAGGGCGTGGCACGTTTACCATGGAATTCAGTCATTACGAAGAGGTGCCATCTTACACGAGCCAGAAGATTAGTGCTGAGAGGAAAGCGGAGAAGGAGAAGGCTTAATGCTCCTTAGCTGGAAGCTAAAGCCCGCCTTAAGGCGGGCTTTTCTAAGTCCAGAAGTCGTTGCTCTAGCCAGCGAGGAGTTCCTTCAGCTTTTGAGTGAAGGCTGGCACAACTTCTTCATAGCGGCCGACTACGCCAAACTTTGCCTCTCTGAATATATTCGCCTCCGGGTCTTTGTTAATAGCTATGATATTCTTGGAGCCGGAGCAACCAGCGATGTGCTGGCTAGCTCCTGATATGGCGACAGCGATGTAGATGTCAGGGGCGACAATTTTGCCTGTGAGGCCAATGTGCAGTGCCTCAGGCACCCAGCCATTATCAGCGGGTGGACGTGAAGCTCCTACTGCACCACGTAATACGTCAGCTAACTCCTTTAGTGCAGTGTTGAAGGGGTCAGGGCCGCCGAGACCTCTGCCCCCACTGACTATTACCGAGGCTTCCTCAAGTTTGACGCCGGCTACCTCTTCCTTCACCTTCTCTATTATCTTTGGCTTCACTTTCGACACATCTATTTCGACTTTGGTAGCTATGATTTCTCCTTTTCTTGACTCGTCTCGCTCTATAGGTGTCATTGCCTTTGCTCTAATAGTGACTATCTGGGGCATGACGTCACAGATGAACGTAGCCTGGGCATTGCCCCCATAGACGGATCTTGTTTGCAGAAGCAGCTTGCTCTCTGGGTCTATGCTTAGGTCTAGGCAGTCCATTGATAAGCCTACTCCCAGTCTAAAGGCGAGGCGAGGCGCTAGATCTCTTCCCACGGATGTCTGTCCCATGAGTATGGCTCGAGGTGAGATATCTTTAGCCAGCTTTTCTGCCACCTGAATATAGGAATCTGCCTGGTAGTCTTTCAGCGCGGGGTCTTCGACCGCGTAGACTTTGTCAGCCCCGAAAGCGATTGCCTCTTTGGGAGCTTCTCCGACTGCGTCGCTGGCTAGCAGGCAGGACAGGTCTTCCTTCAACTGATCAGCAAGATTCCTGCCGCATCCCAACAGTTCGGTGGTAATGGAAGGCAACTTGCCGTCTGTCAATTCGCCGCAAATCACTATACCCTTGTATTCGGCCATTATTTCCTCCTTAGCGTTACATTATTTTCGCCTGCCTCAGTCTGATAGCTAGGTTGGCGCCAGCCTCTGCCGGAGTCTCCCCCTCAATAATCTCACACTTGGCTTCTTTGACGGGCTGGAAGAGTTTGTTCAACTTAGTAAGCCTTCCCGTGGCGCCAACTTGCCCGGGCTCGAGTCCGATATCAGCCGGCTTCCACATGATGGGTTGTTTCTTGGCCGCTGCCATAATCCCTTTTAGGGCGGCGTAGCGAAGGTCGCCCAGTTCGCTGGTCACGGTGATTAAGGCGGGGAACTCCACATCAACAACTTCGTAGCCGTCGGGAATGACTCGCTCTATCTTTGCCTTTCCGTCGGTAACCTCCACCTTGCGGGCTACGCTGACAGCAGGGATTCCAAGAACTTCGGCGATACCCAAGCCAACTTGGCCAGCATCCCAGTCGGCAGCTTGTCTACCACAGAATATGAGGTCGTATTCTCCGATTTTCTTGATTGCCGCCGCAAGAGCATGGGCAGTTGACCAACTATCTCCCTCTTCAAAGGCCGCATCCTCCAGAAGGATAAGCTCATCGCCGCCCACAGACAGCGGCTTCTTGATGACGTCACGAACTAGGTTGTTGCCTAAGCTCAACACCGTAATCTTGCCACCTGCCTTATCCTTAATCCTCAAAGCAGCTTCCATAGCATTCTCATCAAAAGGCGAGATAACTGGTTTTACATCTGGGGGCAAGGTCATTTTGTTGGCTGCGGTGTCAACCTTGAATACTGCGGGTGGCGCCTCAGGATCAGGCACTTGCTTACAGCAGACAATCATATTAACTGGTGCCATAGCTCAACCTCCATAAACAGTGAAATTCAACAAATCATGAAAAGATACACCAGAATCTATCTCTCGTCAATGGGTCACGTGAGATGAGTTGCCAAAACAGGTAGGGGGTCGTTCCCTTCTGGGGGTAACCCCTAATCGGGAAGGGGTAGCCCTGAGCATCAACTCTTAAAGGCAATGACGCCCAGGAGCGTATTGTCTCACAAGGGTGGCTACCCATTCTGGATTCCTTCCCTAAACGACCGAAGGGCGCGCAGCATCTTTCAGGCAGACATAAATAGCGTTCGCCGCAAGGGACAGCAGCCTCGAGCTACAATCTGATACTATTCCTTTTTGGTGTGGTAATCGTCGGGTCTGCACCCAAAAGTGCCGAATTCATACAGTGTAGGCTTTGCCCGGGCCGAGCTTGGCTGGAGTGTCGGCGACCTTTTCGAAATGTGCTCGCATTGTTCCGTCGTGGACTGTCGCTTACCCGCAAATCGCGGTGTGCGTCTAGGTGCTTTCGCGAACATCAATCGCTGTGAAGCCGCCATTCCCCTGCAAGCACTGCTGGTTATGCCTCATACTGGCGAAGGTAACCTCTGTTCGCTATGTTCTTTCTTACTCCGCCAATTCTATGTTTGTAAGGCAGCTTTCTAGGTAGTAGGGCGTGGGTTTTGAAGGTGCCCAGCCAGCAGACTATAATTGTCACAATGAATTCCTCCAGCGTGATGGTTGGCAGTGATGAGTATACTTGCACGGTCAGGGAGACGCAGAATGGCCCCTTCATATCTTAGATTATATCGTTCGGGCGAGCTTCGCTTGCGGGCTGATGCGCTGGAAGCACGGCTGGCATCGTGCGATATTTGTCCCCGGGACTGTCATATCAACCGCTTGAAAAACGAGCGGGGATTCTGTCACTCCGGTTACCTTCCTATAGTCTGTGCAGTCTGCGACCATCATGGCGAAGAGCCAGCCATTTCGGGTGCTCGAGGAACCGGGGCTATCTTCTTTGGCAACTGCAACATGAGATGCGTTTACTGCCAGAACTATCAGATCAGTCAGGACCCGGAGCGCCAGGGCTCCAAGGAGGTGGATTTCCATGCTTTGGCTCAGGAGATGGTTTATCTTCAGGATGGATTAGGATGTCACAACATCAGTTTCATTTCGCCTTCTCACTTTGTGCCTCAGCTAGTTCGGGCAATTCTGGAAGCAGTCCCTATGGGCCTTAGGGTGCCAATAGTCTACAATACCAATGCCTATGATTCTGTTGCATCCCTTCGAGCACTCGATGGGGTTGTGGACGTTTATTTGCCCGATTTGAGGTATGCTTCCGATGCTTGGGCGGCAAAACTCTCTCATACTGCTGATTATGTGACACGGGCTCGGCAGGCTATCCTTGAAATGCATCGGCAAGTGGGTGATGAGCTGGTATTGGACGACTCGGGACTCGCTCAGAGAGGATTAATCGTGCGCCACCTCATCCTGCCCAATGGGCTGGCGGGTAGTCGAGACTCGCTTGCCTGGTTGCTTAGTCAAGTCTCCCGCAGGGTGACGGTGAGCATTATGTCTCAGTACTACCCAAGTCATTTGGCCTCTGAGATACCACAGTTGCGGCGTAAGATATCCGTTGTGGAATACTTGGCTGTCCTCAGATTGGTGGATGAGCTAGGATTGGAGAATGGCTGGATTCAGGAGATGGATGCAGCGGAAGACTACTTGCCGGATTTCGACCGAGTTGGCCACCCTTTCTCAGCCGAGGCGTCAGGAAACTGAGCTATTTACTCCGCGCATGTTCTCATGCACCCCGCGGCTTGGATAGCGCCAATACTTGTGAGTGAAGCCGTTCACGCTGCCCGAAACTACGGCCCCGTGGAATCGTGTCTTGGCCGCTGCCTTCAAATCCATATTTGATGAGGCAAGTCGCTCTTGGTGCCCGGTGTTATGTCTCTTGCCGCGGGGTATAATAAGATGGAGGAAACGAGGCAGAGACTCCGTAAACGGTATTGAGTATGTTCTCTGAGAACCTGGTACGAGTGGGGAAACTCAGATAGGAAGTCGATGGCGAATTATTGCACGGCATATTGGGAGAGGTGCATCAGGCATCAAAACAGTGAGACCAGAGAGGATCTGCAACGGTGAAGGTATTGGTTGGTTCGCAGAATAGGGTCAAGCTAGAAGCAGTGCAAGAGGCGTTCTCAAAGTATTTTGGCGAGGTGGAAGTGGTTGGCGTTAAGGTCGATGGCATAGTCTCCAGCCAGCCCCTAGCCAGCGAAACTCTCGAAGGCGCGAGAAACAGGGCGCTGGAAGTAAGGAGAATCAATGATGAACAAAGTCTTCATGCCAAATTCTTTGTTGGCGTTGAAGGGGGCATGCTGAAGCTATTCTCTAGATGCTTTGCCCTGAGTGTGATGTGTATTATGGATGACACGGGTAGAATGGGATACGGAACCTCTCCCATGTTTGAACTGCCAGACAGTATCGCCCAGCAACTTCTGGATGGCTCCGAGCTCGGCGACGTAATGGATAATCTAACCGGTGAGCAAGACATGAAAGATAATCAAGGGGCAGCGGGATACTTCACGAAAGGTATTATGGATAGGAAGAGAATCTGTATCGATGGTTTAGTTGCCGCCTTAGTTCCCTTCTTGAATGAGGAGTTGTACTTTCAATGAGTGAAATCATCCTGGCGAGGCACGGACAGACTGAGTGGAATGTAGGGGAAATATACAGGGGCAGAATTGACATAAGTCTGGATGAAGTAGGGCTTAAACAGGCAGAATTCCTGGGGAAGTACTTGAGCGATTTGAAATTGGATGCCATTCATTGCAGCCCCTTGAGGCGGGCGTTAGATACTGCCAATACCATCGCCCGATACCAAGAAGTTGACGTAGAAGTCGCCAACGGACTTGTAGATCTTGATTATGGCGAATGGCAAGGTCTGCCTGATACTGAAGTAAGGAGACTATATCCGGCTCTTCATAATGAATGGCACAGCAATCCTCACATGGTGAAGATGCCCAGTGGGGAGAGCCTAGCCAACGTGAGGGAGAGAGCTACCGCTGTCGTTGATGATGTAGTCTCTAGATGTAGGGGGAGTGTGGTCTTGGTGTCTCATCGGGTTGTGAATAAGGTTCTGATATGCTGCTTATTGGGACTCAATAACTCACATTTTTGGAATATTAAACAGGATGTGTGTGGAATCACGATTTTCAGCTATTCGGACGGTCGTTTCATCCTGACGAGGCACAATGACACCTCGTATCTGAGAGAAATGGGAAGACACGTGCTTAGCGATTTTTAAGCACGCCTGGAGGGATTCGAACCCACGACCCCTGGTTCCGAAGATAGAAGCCGAATCTGTCAGGACATGTCGCCAGATACAAAAAGGTGTTTTATGGTTTGAGGATTAAGCTCATTTTGTATCTGGGGTGGCATCCAGTGGTGTGGGATGTCAATCAGTTTGTTAGCAAAATGTTAGCAGAACAGGAACCTATCTAGAGAAATGTCAAGGGTTTACAACCCTCACCCATTTCGATTGTCTGTCTACAGGCAAGGCCTGAGGCTTCTGTCTTTCTCCGAGTACCGATTCACCACTTGGTACAGCCCGTCTCATGTTTTTTACCCTTGCTTAAAATTCTTGCCAGATGAGGATTTCGTTACGTTCTTGTTGCAGGTAAGCTACAACATCCATGAGAGTCATATCCCATTCCCGTGCCATCTTGGAGAGATTTACTAGTTCTATATTATCCTCGCGAATTGTAATCCGGATGTCCCAAAAAGACTCTTTTCGGAAGGCTGCAGGGACCAGTGTATCCCACAATTTGGTTTTCACCCACTGAAACGGGAAATTGCACCTTAAGCCCCGTTGTTTGGGTCCTGTGTCGCCTTGTTTCGTACCTCTTGCTTCGCTTCTTGCTACGTTTTGTTCGGCCTCTTCCTGCCATCTGTGCTTCTCCCTTTTGGCTCTGCTTTTCTGAATTCCTGCAGCAGAGTACAGCAGGGGATGCAGAGCAGCACAATAAGCAGAAGAGCATCTGCAGAGAGCGGAGCATATTGTGCAAGTACGCCCTCTGGCAGAATACCTCGGGGGTCACAAAACGTCGTTTTGTGACCTCAAGAGTATTCTACTGGACACGGAACCTCCACTTCATCATTTCCCGTCAGTCGTCAGCCGTTTTTTCGAGAGTGGTACGACGAGTTCGACGGAGAGGCTCAGTCCAGGTCGATAGACGAGGCTCCAGACAAGCTCTAGAAGGCCTTTCACAAGGGGCTTCGACGCTTTGCAAGCGCTTCAACAAGGGGCTATAGGAGCTGTATGACAGCTCTATAAGACAGGCTCTACATAGCTCTGCTGACGACAGGAGGAAATGAAGGGAGCACCAGAACGAGAACACAACAGCATATACAGGAAGAGCGCAATCGTCAAAGGTCCTGTTTCTGGTGAAGTGGTCCGAAGGTCAGAAAACGATGAAGTGTTCAATGTCTTGGGCAAAAGGATAAGCTACTACCCAGGAGTCATGGCCTGAAAGACAGCTTGTCGCTGACTGAAACCTATTGACACTGCCTCCCTCCTGCGGCGACAATACAGAAGACTTGCAGTTAGCAGCGATGGTACTATGCCAACAGCTTATTGTGTGAAGTGCAGGAAGAAGGTCGAGATGAAGAATCCCAAGCAGATTACACTCAAAAACAACAGACCGGCGGTGCAAGGTGTTTGCCCTGTTTGTGGCACAAAGGTATTCCGAATAGGGAAAGCTTAGCTGAGTGATGGCCAGAAGTTGGTTAGAAGGATAACTGGGCTAACAAATGATGTTAGCTAAGAGGCTATTCCTTCCAATCATTCTAGTAATCATCTCGGCAGCGGTAGTCCTATTCGGGTCAGGCGGTAGCATCACTTTGATCGGCGATACTAGCGTTTCCGGCATGGAGGATAAAGAATGAAGACAAAGAAGGGAGAGGATCGATGGGATCCGCTGGTTGAATCCCAACCTGCGGCCCCAGTAAGGAGAACCCTTGCCCAAGACCTGTTCGATGGGGTTGCCCCCTCGTAC
>CAZHQV010000071.1:0-10572 GCA_964534285.1 uncultured Dehalococcoidales bacterium | reverse complement strand
CCAAAGCAGTTGCCAAAGTGATGATCCAGCAAGGTTCAGGGGGGAAGATTGTCAACATAGCCTCCATATTAGGCAAAACCGGCGGAGCTTTCACTGCTGCATATACCTGTGCTAAGCACGCGATAGTAGGTCTCACTAGGGTACTGGCAATGGAGCTTATGCCAAGCGGAATTCACGTAAACGCAGTTTGCCCAGGATATGCTGAGACCCATCTCTTGCACCTGAAGGGCGGCGCATTTGATGCTTTCCCCGGACTAGCAGGCACAGATGTGGAAGGCGTCTACAATATCATAAAAGCCGGAACTGCTTCGGGAAGATTAGGAACAGTAGACGAGATCGTCAGCCTGGTAGAATTTCTCTGCTTGCCTGATTCTAACTACATAAATGGTCAATCGATAGTTATTGACGGCGGCGGCGTCATGATTTAGCGCACTGTGAGCCCTGAGAAGTGCACTGGCAGGTGGCAGGAAGGGCTAGACTGCAGAAGAGAGGAGGGACAGAAAGCGTTGTTTACATTTTGAAAAGTCAACATGTTAATGAAAACAACAAGGAGGTTTGACAGATGGCGGTTAAACTAAGGCAGCCATATAAGCACCTATCTCGCGAGGAACTACTGAATACAGTCTATGACTTCGGGGCAGCTTATGAAATAAACTCCTATAGTTGCTCTCAGTGCACGGTGAAGGCGATTCACGACGTCCTCGATATTCCAGATGCCCTGGTTAAGGCAGCGACAAGTAATGCCGCAGGCACAGCCTGGCAGCTAGTGGGAACGTGCGGAGGACTGGTGGGAGGGATAATGATCCTTGACTACTTCTTCGGTCGTCCCCCGGAGCACATGTCCCGGACAGAGGTCATCCAAGATCCTAATGTAGCCGATCTTTTTGCTTCCCAGCCAATAGCCAGATCACTGTTTAATAAATACATAGAGGAATATGGCACCATTATGTGCGCGCACATTCAGTTCCAAATTTTTGGGCGTCTATATTACCTTGAAGATATGGATGAATTCGGCAAAATGGAGGCGGCAGGAGGTCACTCAGACCCCACTAAAGCCCCCCGTATTGTCGGGACCGCAGCCAGATGGGTAATGGAAACCCTGCTCGACAGGGGTGCCGTCGAGCTTGGCGCGTGATCGAATGATTTAACGCGCTGTGGGGCTTGGGAGGTGCACTAAGAGGTAGCAAAAGGGGGGTTGCCACCTGCCAGAAGCTTGGAAAAAGGGAACGGAGGTGAGACAGAGACGTACATATAGGTGAGTAATGAAGTCCACTGAAAACTCAAGAAAAGGCAGCAAGGAGGGGAAAATGGTACTAAAAGACAAGGTTGCTATTGTTACTGGAGCTGCCCTTGACCGCGGCTTTGGCAAGACAACTGCTATGGAGTTTGTGAAAGAAGGAGCGAAGGTCTGCATTTCCGACATCTGCGACACATATCCTGATCGGGCAATGGCGACCGGGCAGATGAATGACCTCCAGAAGGCGGAGAGCGATCTGAAGGCCCTTGGCGGGGACGTCCTTGCAGTAAAGTGTGACGTAAGGAAAGCAGCTGAAGTCAACGCTATGGTAAAGGCTACTATGGATAAGTGGGGTCAGATAGATATTCTGATGAACAATGCTGGTGTTGTTCGGACCATCCCGGTTCTCGAGACCTCTGAAGAGATCTGGGATATGCACCAGGAGGTCATGGGGAGAGGGCTCTTCCTTTGTACCAAGGCTGCGGCTGCTGAGATGATAAAGAGAGGCAAAGGTGGAGTTATCATCAACATGAGCTCGGCGGCGGGAAAGACTGGATGGCCACTCTTGGGTGCCTATACCTTCGGCAAGTTTGGCATTGTAGGCTTCACCTTTGTCTGTGGCGTTGAATTCGGTCCTCACAAGATTAGGGTAAACGCTATCTGCCCCGGCCCGAATGCCACGACGATTGGTGACGCCTTCATCCAAGGCTATGCCGATGCCAATGGTGTAACTTGGCAGGAAATGGCGGACAGTTTCACCAAGACCTATGTTCCTATTGGCGAGTGGACAACACCGTACCAGATAGCAAGGCTAGCAGTATACCTTGCCTCAGACGATGCCAAGACTGTCACTTGCCAGGCGATAAATATCTCTGGAGGACAGGAACAGCATTAAGCACAAACGTGCTGCAGGCGATTTGCACAAAGCGGAGCGAGGCCACCACCAGCGCGCTAGGCTATCTAGTGCCAACCGCCTGCGGCCTGCTCCCTAGCCTAGCTTAACGCCGAGCTGTTCCATAAAGCCCAGATTGTCGCTCTCGCCCCATTCTTCCACGATCTTGCCGCCCACGATCCGGAGGATACTGATGCCTGTCATTGTCACCTGCCTCCCGGTAGGTGCGATCCCCATATACTCACCCTTGTGTATACCGCGCCAACTCCAGCGGATCGCGACCTTGTCCCCTTCGGCAACCATGTCCTCAGCCGTGCAATTCATGTCGGCAAACGGGGCCAACGAGTCGGTCACGTTTCGTTTGTAGCCCTCCAGGTCCGGCGCCACTCCGAAAGGGGCATAGTGGCAGACGAAGTCGGTGGCGAAAAGCTCGGCTATTGCAGCGAAGTTCCCCTTGCTGTAGATCTCATCATTCCAACGGCGGGCAATGGCCTTGTTTTCTTCTGTTGACATGGTTTATCACCTCCTTCGCTAGCTAAGTCGATGGTGGTATCTCTCTCAGCATCTGTCGACACAACTTGCACTTATTACTTGGATGAGCCAACTAGCTCTTGACAGTAGCTGAAGTGCCCGCCATAATGGCTCCAGAAACTGACAAGGAGGTAGGAATGGCTAGGAGCAGGAAAGTGCTACGGTTGGTGAGCCTCGTGGGTGTGGTTGCGGCGCTGGCTGTGGGGACTGCGGTGCCAGCCTCAGCGAACGATGGCGCGGTACAAAGCAACTGGGCTACGGTAGTTCCCAATATCGACGGCGTTTTCAGCCCGGGTGAATGGGACGACGCGGCCGTAGTTGACCTTCTCACAGTGCCCAACAACACGATGGTGGCATACTGGTACATTAAGAACGACGCACAGTACCTCTACATGTTGATGGATGCAGTTGGTGACACCTGAGACACGGGTGCGGACGAAACGGCGTTTTGTCTAGACTTTCCTTGGGTCTGCGGCACATGCATGAACGTAAAGGGATATGGCAAGAGTCCAAACTCCGGTACAAACCACAGGATATACGAACTGCGGGTGCCGCTGAATAACCCTCCTTGGTGGGGTTGGTCTCCGGGGGACACCATCCCCTTTGGCCTGTATGTCCTCGATGTTGAGCCAACTCCGGATGAGTGCGACTCATGGCCAATCCACGTGGAAGACGGCTGCAACTGCCCTGAGTCGCTAGGCGAGCTGACACTCGCGCAGTCACCGACAGCACCACCATCACCTGTACCGGGCGTTCCCACTATCTCCTTGTGGGGAACACTGGCGATGACAGTGGCCCTGGCGGGTCTCGTAGCTTGGAAGCTGAGGAGAGGAACAGCAGGTTCAAGCACATAATCACGAGCCAGGCTGACCTAGAGGGCGGTGAGCCATCCTGCCTCCCGCCCTCTTTCATTGCAAGTAGCTCGTACGCCAACTGCGCCCTGTAGTGTTTCATGCTGTCCTCGAAAGTTGTTTTCCTCATCCCAACACGAAGAAGCCCCAGATTTTGATTCTAGAGATCAGTATGACCGGACAATGAGTTCCAGCCAGATTACATGGTGTCTTCCAAAGAAAGCGTAGGTGAACTGGCAGAATACAGAGAGCGGACAACTTCTTAGGGCTCAAAACCTAATATATTAAGCCGAGAATTGAACGTTTTGAGTCAATGCTAAAGGCGTCTTCCACCTGGGCCCTCTCAGAGACACTGTCTGGCGCCAATGCAAGCTCGAGTGGCTATTCTCTTATCCTCTCTACTTCCTCGACTATCTTGGGCAGAATCTCGCCGGTCCTCCCCTGGATCAGGTAATCAGATATCCTTTCATAAGTCAAAGGTGTTGGCTCTGCGTTCACCTCAACGATTATCACCGCCGGAGTCTTCTCAACCTGGTGTATGCCCGCCTCGGTCTTTCTTTCCGCCTCCGTTCTCCTTTGCCTTGCCAGTCGTGGCAGCTCGGCGAAGGGATAGACTACGGCTGAAGTTCCACAGACTAGCATCAGATCACATTCCCAGGCGGCTTCCACACTCTGGTGGTAGACATCCCCTGGAATCGGTTCTCCAAAATACACCCCGTCATGTTTCAGGACTCCATTACAGTTCCTGCAACGAGGCGGCAACTCGTTTCTCGTTTTTAGTCCTCGCAAATCGAATTCGCCTCGATCAAACCTTGAACCGCAAGACATGCATCTTAGTTTTGAAAGGCCCCCATGATACTCAATCACATTCTGACTCCCGGCTCTTTGATGAAGGCCATCAATATTCTGGGTAATCACATACTTTAGAATCCCAATTCTCTCCAACTCAGCCAGGGAACAATGGCCTGGATTGGGCAGCGCCTTTCCAATACCCTCAAATAGGCTGAAGAAACTGCCGGGGGTCAAGATCTTTTCCCAGTGAGCCTTTGGGTCTCGCAAAAGCTTGTCATAGGCCTCATACGCCTCTCTTTCAGCTTCAGGGTTCTTGGTCCAGATTCCCTTTGGCCCTCGAAAATCGGGAATGCCTGACTCCGTTGACATCCCAGCTCCGGTCAGAGCAATAGCATATCTTGAATTGACCAAATCCCTTGCCGCCCGTCGAAACAACTCTTCCATACTCACTGCCCTCACGCTATTCCTTATACCAATATTCTATCCCGCGGAGCAAGCTGCATCGAACGGCCCGCTAGGGTTACAAGGAGTTGCAGTGTCCTCCCGTCCAAGCGCGGAGCAAATACCCCCCACAAAGCTATGCAGTCTTCCCCAATACCCTTGGTCCGTGACTGGTTGTCTGGTAGTCAAGTTCTTCTCACAAATATCCGTATTCCCTAATGCAATCAGGAAGACAGAACACCTAGTCTTTTCAGTTTTCACTTGATTCGTTTGCCCAAAGCAGTAGTCAGTCGCTCCAACGCCAATGACCTATCCTGGGGGTCTAAGTGAACGTCGAGGATACAGAAGCTATCCGTCTGCCTTTCAGCTTCCTTCAATGCTTCTTCTAACTGATCCTCCGTCCTGATATCATACCCTTTGCCTGCTCCGAGAACCTCTGGAATCCGGCTGTAGGCCCATAAGTGGATATCGTTGAATCTACCGTCCAACATAGGACGTTCAGTCCCATAGCCCCGATTGTTGAGGACAACAACGATGGGGTTGAGATGAAATCTCGCAATCGAAGCCAGTTCCATCCCAGTCATTTGAAAAGCGCCATCCCCCACCAGTACCAAAGGACGGAGCTCCGGCCTGGCTAATTGGGCTCCAAGACTTGCTGGTACAGCAAAGCCTAGCGAAGTGTAGTATGCCGGTGACAGAAATTCTGTTGCGCTATGAATTGTCATATCCATAGCGCCAAACATAGCATCACCCGTATCGGCAATAACAACCGTATTGTCGCCTACAAACGAGTTCAAGCGCTGAAATAGATGCCGCACAGTGATTTGTTTTTCTGAAACAGGGTTGGCGGGGTGAGGTGAAGGTGGATGCGGGATGTCGGCATCCTCTCGCTGGCGTATATCTGCGTCCGTCAGGGCCCGAACAAAGTCTTCCATCTCCACGCCTTCATAGGTGTGGTATTTGATGGAAATCTTATCACTTGTCACGCAAATAGACTTCCCCTCGTCGAGATGAGCGGTGAAAACCCCAAGATTAACGTCACTCATAAAAACGCCGAGAAGAATCAGGCAATCACTTGATTCAACATATTCGACAACTTCTTCGCGGCCCATAGCTCCCTCGTATACTCCAAGATATTGTGGATGATTTTCCACGATTACCGATTTGCTCAGCATCGTTGAAGCAACGGGAATTCTGCTTTTCCCCAGAAAGCGGAGAAGCATGTCCTGCAGGCCGAATCGGTGCAGTTCCACGCCTGCGATAATCACGGGTTTTCGTGCCGCATTGATGATGTCAATTGCCTCATGCAATGCCTCTCGTAGCGCATTGGCATCGCTTGATCGCATTGCCTCCTGAGGTTGCTGGCTCGGACTGGCCGGAACAGAAATCATATCCCGCGGCAGTTCGATATATACCGGCCGTTTATATCGAAGGGCTGCATCAAATACGCGATCGATGTCGCGGCAGGCAGCCTGAGGGTCATTAAGTACCGTTGAGGCCACGGTAAGCTGTTGGAACACCTTCAGCTGCGTGTCAAAATCGCGCACCTTATGATGCAGGAGAGGCTTCTTGATGCGTTCATTTGTGCCGGGTGCCCCACTGATCACGACAACGGGGGATTTCTCGGCAAATGCCTGCGCAGTCGTATTAGCTACCTTCAGACCGCCAACGCAATAAGTAATACAAACGGCTCCCAGACCACTGACTCTGGCGTATGCGTCAGCTGCGAACCCGGCTCCTTGTTCATCACAGGTATTTATCACTTCCACTTGACTGTCTTCCAGCTCCTTATAGAAACCGAGGACATAATCGCCTGGCACGCCAAAGATATGACGAACCCCATGTGCGTAGAGTTTGTGAATAAGGTAACTACTAATGGTATGTGCTTTGTTCATAGAACCTCCTCAGTAATGTAAATAGTGGAGAGAACTCTGCCCTCACTCCGAGAATAATGTCAAAGGCTGACCCTATTTCAGTATGGCAGCTAACGGCCAGGAGCTCAGCCGCTATGCCGCTGACAATGGAAGTGACGGAAGACCGCGTGCACGCTGGCCATGTTGGCAAAAGCTAAAGATGCCTCTCGGCTTGCTAAGGGATAGTCCTTTCAATCAAACAACTCATCCAGCCAGTCCAAGATAACAGCGCATGACAGAGACATGTTACCGACCTGGCAGTGCGAGTCGGCTCCTTCTTCCTCTGTGAAGACGTGCCAGGCTACTTTCCCCGACACCTGTTCGCAGAACTCCTCGAATTGGCGACGGGGTTCTTCACCCTCACCACTTCCCACCAGAGCCAAACAGGGACACGTGATGTTCTTCACTGCCTCACCCACTTTGAACTGCGTCATGTATTGGAAGGTCGACTTGAACGTTGGTCTTCCGAAGCGGCCGATCATGGAGCTCGTCATTTGCTTCTGCAGGACTGCCATCACATCGTCGGGAATCTGATCCATGTCGCCGGGACCGAAATCCTGATCATCAGGCATCCGTGCAGGGTCAAAGCCGACGAAGGATGACATATAGGCATGGAGGTCGATGATAGGCGAGTTGGCTATTAGCGCCTTGATGCGCGGCTCATGAGCCGCGGCGCGGGTGCAGAAATAGCCGCCGAAACTGATGCCGAGAAGGGCCAGGCGCTCAGCGTCCACCTCGGGACGGCTTAGAAAGTAGTCGAGCGCTGTCTTAACCGGTGTCTCGAAATCCGGTTGGAATGTCATCTCCGGGTGGAAGCGCATGCAGTCCATCTGCCCCGGCCCGGCGAAAAGCAGAACGTTGTAGCCCCTTTGCAGGGCGGCCGTCCCACACCCAAGGTAGGATTCTTCCAAAGTGCCGTCGTAACCACTGACGATCATAAGAGTCTTCCCTAAGGCAGCAGCGCAGCCCATGAAGTAAGCGGGCAGGAACCTGTCCTCAAAGGGGATCTCGATCACCTCACACGTGTGGTCCATCGATTTCATAGACTTGATGAAGCACTCCCTGCTCTTCATTCCCATTTCCCTGTGCAGCGGCTTTCTGAAGTCGGAGAAGTATTCCGCGGCTCGGTAGGAATTGCATGCCCTAAGGAACTGTTCGCGGGCACTGATGTGGTGGCCTTTCATGGCACGCTCTTCAGCCTCACTCTCCCCCTTCCTGGCAAGACTGGCGAATGCCTTCACCCAGCTCTCAGGAACGCCGTCCTGGATGCGCCGGACGACAGCCAAGCACTCGCCTACCGAAGCACCCCCATAGGTGCACGCGCCCAGCTGCCGCAGAAGCTGGAAATCCATCTCCGCGTTTTCAAACCCCTTTACCCTCGTCTTGCTGCGTTCCACTCTCGGACTCATCTTAGCCCTCCTCGCTCAGAGTATCTCACGGGAGAATGCCACATCTCTATCCATTCTCACGAGCACCATTCATACCCGTCTTCTGTTCAATGAACAGGCTCTTGTCCTGCATACCTGTAGGAATGCTGGAGAGCGGAGGCCTAACGCCCGTTTCCACGTCGGCGTCACCTCCGGCTGCACGCCACGTGACCTACCCGGCATGCCGACTGGTATGACTTCCTGTCTTCCTACGATGTTTAGCTCCACCCGGTAGCGTTCCCCACGCCAAGCAGCTGAGAGTGCAGTATATCATTGAGTTCGCCTGCCTGCCACAACGGAACGCTACAAAATGCAAGTAGGAAAGCAGTCTAGCACGCTACGCCCAAGCATTGGCAGTGTTGTTGCCTGTTTCGACTGGTTTGACACTCATTGACAAGCGACATAAGATAGTGCTGGCAGTTGACTCACGGCATGCTGCAAACAAAGGTAAACTAAAATGCAGAGGAAGTGGCTTTGGATACCAACAGAGGCCATGGGGACGATCTACTTTGCGGTTTGGATAGCTGTCGGCATCGTATGGTGGTGTTCCAATCCTGCACTGCCCCAGCCTCCGTTTGAACTACCGTTTAAGGTGCCAGTCTATCCTATGATTCCCATACCATTCTGGATTGCTATTGGAGTAGGGATATCCTCATTTGTCGTGATGATATCGCTAGACCAGCTTCCTCAAAGAACACATAAGCAGCATGACGACCATCCGAGCAAGATCAACAAGATAATAACCACGGGATTGTACTCGAGAATAAGACATCCAATATATTTGGGTGCGATTCAATTCAACTTTGGCATAGCATTTGCCTTAAGAACGCTGTGGATGCTAGTACCAGCGATATTGCTCTCACTGATGTACTATTTCGATGCTAGGCAGGAAGAAAAATATCTGACTTCCAAATTCGGAGACGAATACGAACGGTACAAGGCAAGAACGGGAATGTTTCTACCGAAGATTTAAGCCAGCCTAGCCCGTTTCAAAACAACCAAATTATGCGGCTCAGTACCTGCCGGCAGTAACTGAAGATGACCCGTTGGCTCTCCAAATACTACTGATGCGCTGCAGCAATGGGTCAACACAGTGGAGCGGAGCTCTTCTGGAGAGTCCTGCTTTTCATACACGATGGTGGGCCATTGTATCCAATGGATAGAACTCCAGATATGATTTTCAGGGCACTTTTTGTCTTCGCTTAGACTTGTTTCTGCTCAGCATTACACGAAGTGGACAATCGTGTAATTAGACAACAAACCAAGCGCTTGTTCCCCAGGGTATATTGATGGACTATTGTCGGATGACTAACTTCTCTGAGAGCATCTGAACGTTCATTGCTTCAAAGTCCGGATAGATAGGACATGTATCGACACACCGATAGCGATTAAGACCAGAATCAATCTAACGACTAGAGTCTGGACCGCAAAGGCAACTGAAGCTCCAATTGTTATCCATAGCAAAGTAACGGTTAGGACTTTCACTTTTAGGGGCACTCCTTTCCTTTCGAGATAGTTCCTAATGTAATTTCCAAACCACTTGTTATTTAAGAGCCAGCTGTAGAGCCTCTGTGAACTTCTCGCATAGCATGCAGCAGCAAGTAAAAGAAAAGGAGTGGTGGGCAACACTGGCACAAATATTCCGACAATCCCAAGCCCTACGAAGAAGGTTCCCGCAATAATCAGCAG
This sequence comes from uncultured Dehalococcoidales bacterium, assembly GCA_964534285.1. Taxonomy (GTDB): domain Bacteria; phylum Chloroflexota; class Dehalococcoidia; order GIF9; family AB-539-J10; genus JADFUX01. Next base: position 799 of record CAZHQV010000071.1, on the reverse strand, counting down.
TATCCGAATCCAGGTTCCCCTTGCCCTTGTTTTCCCCTCATTTCCCATAGGATAGCCAGTATTCTAGAGTTTCTTGAGTGATTATGCGCCAGCACATGCCACGTGCTCTACATACCGTATTCTCCTACTACCTGTGCCACACATTCACCCAAACAAGGAGCGGCAAAAAGTCCAGCTTATACCATGGCAAGAGCAAAATAGTTGTCGTCTCGACCCTTTCCTAGGTTTCCCATTTTCTCCTCTACTTCCGGTCCTTCAACATAGAAGCTTTCCTCGTCGGGTGCAAGCTCCTGCAAAAGTCTGAGGAATTCGCCGTCGTGAACGCGTTTTTCATCAGCTATGTCCTTCAGCACTTCTATGGCTACTCTGTTATCTGTTGATTCTGCAAACTTGGTTTGCAGCTGCATTGGTTCATACTCAACTGCAACCGTGAAGCGTATTGCTCGAAGCAATTCCTGGTGTGAGCTTACGATCATTTCGAGGCCCCGAGAATGGTCATCCAAAATCAGGCATATTCGACCTTGTTTGCCTACATGATTGCTGACCATTCCACTACGCCTCGCGTCGTATGACGCAGACTGTATGAGGACTTAAAGGCTTGATGAAGTCCCCATGAAGCATGGATTTGGCCACAACAACCGCAGGGTACGGAATTACCAAGGCTGTGTTAGGCGCAGTGGCAATTCCTTGCCTTGATACCCAGCTACAGTTTCAGCCCCTGGGCCACGCGCTTGCCCAACTCCCGGTCAGCGTTAGCAAGGTTCTCAACCATGCGCTGCTGAATAGGCTTGTCCGCCTT
>CAZHQV010000070.1:7460-10627 GCA_964534285.1 uncultured Dehalococcoidales bacterium | reverse complement strand
GCCATAGTCATTGCCAAGGACAGCGCATTGCTGGGAATGGGCGCTGGCCAGCCGTCTCGCGTGGTAAGCGTCCAGTTGGCGCTGGAAAGGGCTGGAGAGCGCGCCAAAGGGAGTGTTCTTGCCTCCGACGCTTTCTTTCCCTTTCCTGATGGTCCTGAACTAGCGATTCAAGCCGGGGTTACCGCAATTGTCCAGCCAGGTGGCTCCATAAGAGACAAGGAGATAATCGAGGTAGCTGACAGGCACAATGTAGCCATGGCGTTCACCGGAATCCGGCACCTCAGACATTAGGCCATAAGGATCAAGAATGCTAGTAATAAGCAGGGATGCTATGCAGAGCGTTATTGCCATTAAGCACAAGTTATGCGATCCTGAGAAGAAATCAGAGTGTATTGCTGACATAGAGAGAATCGTGGATGTAAAGCAAGCGCATTTGTGGCGAGCTGATAGTCTTTCTCCTTGTTGTGGTGCTATGTGCAACCTTGCGCCTCAGTTCCAGGCTGAGATCGAGTTTTTGGAAAACGTGTTAGGGTGTCTAAGAGGCGGCAATAACTCGAGAGCTGCCGCTCTGCTGGAAGAGTATCTTGCCTTCCTGGAGAAAAGCTATAGTAGCGAGACGTCCATCATCGAGGGCTTGGGTCTCACCGAGAACAGTCAGAGGCAGCTATGAAAAGGGCTCAGCTACTGCCCTTTCCACAGCGTGTGGCAAAGTAGCTTCGCGTACGTTATAATCAACCTGCACGGTTGCAAACCCGCAGCCGAAGTCGTTGAAGGAGGCAGAAATGGCAAAAATCACCGAGGACATGAAAGCAGTTGCCAAGGCGGCAAGAGGATGGGCCCTGGCTTCAGCTACCAGGGACGGCGAGCTCAATGTAGTTCCCATCGGCTTTGGCAAGGTGATTTCTGACGATGAGATCTTACTAGTGAAAGTCTTCGAGGGGAAGACGTGGGATAACATAAGAGCAAATCCGAAGGTAGCAGTCTCAGTATGGGACATGCAAAGCTTAAACGGATACCAGTTCAAAGGCAATGCCACGATTGAAACCTCGGGAGCAGTGTTCGACGAAGGTAACAAGATAGTAAAGGCCGTGTATCCCCAGTTCAGCGCTATGGCCGCAGTTGTTGTGAAAGTAGACTCTATTTATATGACTACACCCGGACCGGACGCCGGGAAGAGAGTCAGCTAAGGCAACCCAAGAACGGCTTGTAACCATTCAAATCGACGTAAAGCTATGGCCAAAGCAATACTAGTGATAGACATGCTCCGTGGTTTTCTAGAAGAAGGCTACCCTCTCTACTGCGGCCCGAAAGCTCGCAGCATTATCCCGAATGTCCAGAAACTGCTGGAGCGAGAGTTGGCACAAGGGGCAGAAGTATTCTATATATGTGATAGCCATGCTCCCGATGATGCAGAGTTCCAGATGTTCCCCCCACACTGCATTAAAGGCACCCGTGAAGCTGAAGTCATCCCTGAGCTTGCTTCTTATCCCGGCGAAGTAATTCCCAAGACACGCTACAGTGCTTTCCATGATACTCCCCTTGAGGAAAAACTGAAGGCGCTCAATCCTGAAACCTTGATCGTCTGTGGTGTATGTACTGACATTTGTGTCATGCATACTGTGGCCGACGCTAGAAATAGAGATTACCAGGTTGAAGTACCGGTAGATTGTGTTGCTTCCTTTGATGACAAAGCACACGCCTTTGCCCTGGAACATAAGGAAAAGGTGCTTGGTGCCAAGCTTATCAGGCCTGCAGTCAAGGTGCCCGAGGCCCAGTTTGAAATCCCCGATTCCTGGCTGCGCGGAGAGACCGCCGATATTTACTTTCCGCGCACTGTGGAAACACTCAAGAAGGAAGGGCTCAACCCTGTAGCTACCATGGAGGTATTCCCCAGACGGGCTGGCATACTCTGTGGCATAGAAGAGGTTAAGGCCCTGTTAGCTAAGGTTCTTCCTGAGGATAATTGTGAGGTCTGGGCACTGTCCGAGGGCGAGTCTTTCGATGGAAAGGAAGTGATTCTGCGCATCAAAGCTCCGTACCAGAGCTACGGTACTTATGAGACCACCTATCTGGGTATGCTCTCGCACTGTAGCGGCTGGGCTACCGCTGCGCGGGATTGCGTTGACGCTGCGAAAGGAAAACCGGTTATCAGTTTTGGCGCTCGTCATGTCCACCCTTCGGTTGTCGGCGTCATGGAATACTCCGCTATCGTGGGAGGCTGCACCGGATGCGCCAGCACCGCCGGGGCAAGACTCGCTGGCATCCAACCCACGGGCACCATACCTCATGCGCTCATCATCATCATGGACAGCACTGCCAAAGCCACTCTCGCTTTTGACAAGCACATGCCTCCCGACGTGCCACGCATTGCGTTGGTGGATACCTTTGAGGATGAGGTTAGGGAAAGTGTCACTGTCGCCAAAGCAATGCAGGGAAAGCTAGAAGGGGTAAGATTGGATACTCCTTCAGAAAGAGGTCGGGTAACTGCCGATTTAGTCAAAGAAGTTAGAGCTTGGCTTGACCTTGAGGGATTCAAAGAGGTGAACATTGTAGCCAGTGGTGGGCTCAACCCCGAGCGCATCACATATTTCGTAGACCAGGCAGCACCTGTTGACATCTTCGCTGTGGGCAGCTACATCAGCGATGCTTCACCAATCGATTTCACCGCTGACCTTCACGAGGTGCAAGGCACGCCAATTGCCAAAAGGGGCAGAATGCCCGGCATCACCCTTAACCCCAGGCTAAAAAGGGTAATGTAAGGTAGCACACTGGGTGCCGCTCCCGCCCCGCTACAGGAAGATAGGAAACCTACAACAACACCCGACGATGCCTGGAGGTGTTGCTGAAGTATCACTATCCCACCGTCATCTTCACCAAGTCCACTCTGATTCTGCGGGATTTGGACATACTGTCCCGAATAGCGGAGGATAGCTGGTGCGCCATCGGTGTTACCATTACCACTCTGGATAGGAAGCTAGCCGGGTTTTTGGAGCCGAGGGTCCCTTTGCCGGAGAGACGCTTGAATGTGGTAAAAGAGATAAAGCAAAGACGCCCAGAAGTACAAGCAGGGGTGAATTTCATCCCCATCGTCCCTTTTCTCACTGACGATGAGAAGAACATGGAGGAGGTGGTGGCTGGCACCAAGATGGCCGGGGCGGATTATATCC
>CAZHQV010000070.1:1945-7450 GCA_964534285.1 uncultured Dehalococcoidales bacterium | reverse complement strand
GTTTATGAGAAGGCTGAGCGAGAAATTCCCTCACTTGGTGGAGGAGTATGAGCAGTTATACCAAGCCAAATATGCACCTGCCGAAGGTTACCTCGGCAGATATGAGCCTGGGAAGAGCTATTTGAAGCGGATTCATAGAGAAATGCTTGAGTTATGTGAGAAATCTCAGCTAGCTTTCAGGATCAAGAGATACATCCCTGAGGATTTCCGGAAGCAGAACTACCTTGTGGCTCAAAAACTGCTGGATGAATCCTATCTGTCTCAGATATCAGGCAGACCCTGGACAAAGACCTTCTGGGCAGGCCAGAATATCAATAACCTGGGAGAATCCGTCGAAGACATAGCGAGGAGGGGTGAGCTGAGAAAAATAAGAAATGTCGACCCCTTGCTTGAGGAATACGTGCTCAGTCTGTTGAGAAATGAGGGTGAACAGTGACCAAGTGTGGAGATGAAGACTGCCAAGACTGGGTCAGGTGAATGTGAGGGAAGGCCAAAACGGGCCGACATTTGGACAGGAGGTTGAGGACATTGGCAACGGAGAAGTTCACTGTGGAGGGGAGCCAGCTGGTTGACAAGGTCAAGCAGCTAATACATCAGGGAAATATCAGAAGAGTCCGCTTGCTACATAAAGGTCGGCCTTTGATAGATGTCCCATTAACGGTAGGCGTTCCCGCAGCTGCGGCAACAGTCCTGGCGGCTCCAGTCCTGGCTGCGCTGGGAGCGGTCGCTGCTCTGGTCACAGAATGCACCATTGAGGTGGAAAGGGTAGAGGACATCTCAGAAGGGACGGACACGACGCAGAAAACGGCAAAAGAGTAAGGTGAAGAGACAACAACAAGATGATGATTCATTGGCTCATCCCTGAGTTAAGGCTGCTCTCAAAGGCCTGGTGGCTGCTGTTATGTTTGGACTTTCCCCTCCCATTTTGAAGTTAGGCTCGGCATCATGGAGCATCGTCCTTATCGCTCTGGAAGTTGCCGCTGCTCTAGCCCTGGTGACGGTCTTTCTCTCGCGTTTGGCCACCAAGGAAAGGATAGTCTCGAGCAGCAAAGGATGATTGTAAGACCGGCTGCTTATATCTCGATAACCGGCAAAAGATGCTAAAAGAAATGGAGGCGAAGAACCCAAAATCGAGAAAATAAGGGTTCGAGACAGGATACGGATGCGGGGATTGAAGAACAAGGGACTAATAGAAATCTCCCAGGACCCCCTGACAGGGGATTTCATTCTCATCATGGGCAAGGGGATTCGTAAGAAGTGGTTGTTCTTCAACTTCCCAGAGGGAATGTGGAGAGCCAGGTGCTCAAAGGGGGAAGTCGTCGATGCGGTGAAGGATTTCTTGGCTGAGAGAGTCCTGAAGGATTGAGGTTTGACCCATCTCTTCTTGTGCCAACTGATTTCGAGAATTGAGCAGCAGGTAAAAGGGCAAAAGCAGCCACAGCTTGTGTCAATTGGTTCAAAGCTCTGGCATTATTTACGGGCGTAACAATCCCGTATCCACTACCCTCGATGCTCTACAACTGAAGGTGACTGCTAGTGAGTCGCCTGGACCCCGTGTTGTTCTCCCTACCTACGTCACCACTGCACGAACATGGGCATGATTACGTAGACGTAATTGTCCACACCTATAGGGCGGATGACTCCAGGACTTGACGGGGTGGTGACCTCCAGGGCGACCTGGGACTGGCGAAGAACGGACAGAACGTCAGAGAGGTATTTCACGTTGAAGGCAATCTTAGCCTCTTCTCCATCAACCAAAGCATCAATTTCGCCCACATTCCCGCCAATTTCCTCGGCCTGAGCAGAAATAGTCAGCTTGCCTGGGCCCAGCTCAGCACCAGGAGTGATCACCAGCCTAACAATACCACTGGCATCACGAGCAAATATAGAGGACATTTTAGTAACCCGCAGAAACTCAGCAATATCCACCACGGCTCTTGTGTTATAGCTCTGAGGGATCACTTGAGAATAGTCGGGAAAAGAACCCTGAATAACTTGGGACACTATCTCAGCATTCCTAAGACGGAAGAGAAGCTGGCTTTTCTGCTGATTTATGGTGATTTCCACCGGCTCCTCCTGCTCGCCAAGAACACGATTTAGCTCGTTTAGGGCTCTTGCCGGAATGATTACCACCGTTTTCGCCTCGACCGGTGACCCAATGTTTGTCTTGTGGACAGCCAGCCTGAAACCATCAGCGGCCGCCAGGCTAAGCTGGTCACCATCAAACTCAGTGTCAATTCCAGTTAAGACGGGGCGAGATTCTTCCGTAGCAGCACTGAAGGTAACCTGCGTAATTGCTTCTCTTAGGGCAGCTGCCTCCATATTTGTAGTCATGCCATCGCTCACCTCAGGAATAGGGGGAAAGTCTTGAGCGTCAATGCCGTTGATATGGGCTTGAAAGCGACCGCTTCCTATCTCCACAGTGCGGCTGTTGGCAGGCAGGGTAATCTCAACCAAGTCATTGGGTAGCGAATTGACAAAGTCAATGAACAATCGGGCAGGAACGGTTATGGTTCCCTCCTGTTCCACTTTGGCACCGATCCAACACGTAATGGCAATTTCCAGATTGGTGGCTGCTAGCTTAAGCCGTGACTGCTCGCTAGCGACAAGAATGTTCTGCGTGATGGGCAAGGTAGACCTGGTAGCTACAGCCCTACTCACCGTGGCCAACCCTCTACTCAGGTTTTCTTGGAGACAGGATAGTTTCATAAAATACCTCCGCGACTTTGTGGCTAATCGAGAGTATACCCTCAGTGGCCTCGCTGGTCAACCGAGTCGGCCACCGAGTCGCTTCAATATTTCCCGCGCCTTCAAGGCAGCTTCAGCGCGATGGCTGAAGCGGTTCTTGATCTCTAAGGGCAGTTCCGCCATGGTTTTGTCCTTATCCGTGAGGTAGAAGACTGGATCATAGCCAAAGCCATTCTCTCCGCTTGGCTCAAGCGCGATCATGCCATGACATTCCCCATGACATAGTTCTGACCGCCCTTCCGGCGTGACTATGGCGATAACGCATCTGAAGTGCGCACTTCGTTTTTCCCAAGGGACATTGGCAAGCCTAGCCAGGAGCACCCTTATCCTGTCTGCATCTGTGGCGTCTTGTCCTGCAAAGCGGGCGGAATGAATTCCAGGCTCACCATCGAGAGCATCCACCTCAAGCCCCGAGTCATCTGCAACGGTGGTAAGCCTGGTTGATCTGGCATACCTAGCAGCCTTCGACCGCGCATTCTGTTCGTAGCTGTCTCCAGCTTCGGTGGCAACCTCCTCTACTCCTTCTTCAGCGAGCGTGACCATCTCATAGCCAAGATCCTCGAACAGCAAGCGATACTCTCTGACTTTGCCCGGGTTGGTGCTGGCCAGGAGAAGCTTAGGCACTTCAGCCATCAAATCGGTTGGAATCGTGAAGCCAGTTTCTTGGCCACCTCGGGCATAGTAGTGTATTCCATTTCGTCCAGTGGCAGGCGATGTGGCTCAAATGGTCCCATCCGGCGTAGAAAGTCAGCCATAGTACTTGCTTGACGGCGAGCGTCGTCGAAAGCGGGGTCATCAAACAGGTCGCGAGGCCCGACCAGCTTGCCATTGGCAAGCTGGAAACCAGCAGCTATGACCCTTGGGGGACCATCAAAGCGGCAAGGATTACTATCCCGGACAGCTACCGGCATTAGGGGGCCATGGTGAGAGCCTCTCATCCAGCCCTCAACAATGTGTGGGGAGGCAAAGGGTTCCACTATTTCTCCCACGGCAGGGAATTTCCCTTGCGAGCGAACGACGCAGACGGGATCATCCTTGCCCACGTATCTGCCTGCCATCAAAGACAACTTTTCGGTAGAGGAGACGGCTGCAATTTCCTGGGAATCTTTGTGGTACACTGCTTTGATTGCGTAGCGACCTGGCGCGCCAATGAAGACCAGCATGTCATAGATTTCTTCAGGAGAGCTAAGACGGATCTTCTGGTGCTCCTTAACGTCATGGATTTCGAAGGTAAAACCAGAATGCATGTTGGAGGCAATCACCAATCCGATGGTATTGAACGGGTCGGCGAATATCTTGTATAGTGGCAAGTTCCACGCCCCAGAGGCGGTCTTGTCCGCCATGAATATGATTATGGTTTCCGCTTCACGCTCAGCAAATTGCATTTCAGCCACGCCGGGCCCCATGCCTTTTACATTGCCAGAAAAGGCATCGGCCAGAAGGTCCTGCCCTGCTCCATGAAGCTTCAGGGTCTTAGCTACAGCGGTACATTCCAGGAAGGTGTCCCAGGCTAATTCATGAATTCGCTCACTGTTTTCACCTTCCTGGTGAGTCATTATCAACTCGAGGTCATCTCCACATCTGGTAACGTGGTAATCCACAAGCAGTCCCTTTGCCTTGGCCTGTGCCAGCTTTTCCTCAGCCCTTTCCAATACATCCGGGTGGCTAGAAGAATGCCCCACATAGCCACCGACATCAGCCTTTATAACGCTTAAAGTTATGTCCATAATGTCCTCCTTTCCGGTTAGATTAAGCAACAGGCCGAGCCATAACCAGCGAACATACGCATCGGCAATGTCCGCCCCCTGTAGCCTGTATAGTGAACGCCAGGGGTGAACGGATACTCACCAGGAAACCCTATGTCCTCCAGGTAGCGAGTCGGCGCGATCTTGACCGGGGTATAGAGCCGTTTGATCGACACACCAGAAACAGCGGTGAACGCATCTCCGCTTTGTGGAAAGCACTCAGATTGAGCATACCATCCATCGGCTTTCCTTTCAATTTCTATCGCTTTTCGCTCTGTCATGTCGTACCTACACCTCGCGGTGGCTTTCTTGCCGCGGCTAGGAGAACAACTGCCTAGTTTAGCTAATAGAGGCATTGGCAGTCAAGGCGACGCGCTCGTTGATGTGTTTAGTGACACTTCACTTCCCCCGCTATTATCGCCAGGCGCAAAGGGCCGAAGCAGTCTGCTATTTGGTTTCAATTTTGCTGGCGAGCGCCCCAGTTCTTGCCACGCCTTCGGTTCACAACCTCGGTCGCTATGACTTAGGGGGCCTTAGAACCTCCTCCCAAAGTCAAACTGGAATACAATACCTGCATTCTGACGTGTCACCGATGTAGTCAGCCAGCACCTCCTATTGACAAAGCGAACTCGTGTGGTAGAATACTAAACCTACTGAACACCCGTCGGCGATTTGCGTTGAGGGGATGGGGAACCGCAGTCTCCAGGTGTGCCGGACCCTTTTGCCAGAGTCAATAAGCGAAGCGACCTGCCCCTTGTCCTATTGTGTTTTTCGAGGGATGGCGTGGAGAGACGAGTCACCCACCGCTCTCAGATAGTTGTGGTGGCACCGCGCTTTCCTACGTTGAGATTTTGGTTTGCTTGCACCTAAGCGTTCCTAAGACGAAGCAGGGAGTGTAATTGAAGCCGGTACATTCGGCGTTCGGTAGTTCCTTGCAAGAGATGAAAGCCTCCTTGAGAAGCGCTTCTCAATCCCCCATATCCGCCTGCCTCCCGCTAGGGATTACAAAGTG
>CAZHQV010000070.1:0-1845 GCA_964534285.1 uncultured Dehalococcoidales bacterium | reverse complement strand
GAAGCGCTTCTCAATCCCCCATATCCGCCTGCCTCCCGCTAGGGATTACAAAGTGCCCTTCTTCATCAGTGAAAAGATAGCCACACCGCTTAAGGTTGGAGATGACCTTAGAAAGGGTAGGACGGGTAACCCCAATCAGGTCAGCCAGTTGCTCATGGGTCAGCCTAATGTCCAAATGATAACCACCCAAGGTCGCCTGCTCCCTCATCTTGCTGAGGCGGATAATTTCTGCCAGCAGTCGATCTTCCAGAGGGAGAAGGGTGGACTCTACTAGTTTGTTTTCCATGTAACGAAGGCGACGTGAAAGCACATCACCTATGGCTACTGCCATTTCTTTCTGCTGTTCCGCTATCTTTGCCAGTTTATCTCGCGGTAATGCCATCAACAAAGTATCTTCAGCGGCCTCAGCACAGTCCTGTAACTCTCTATTGCCAGGACGCCCCCAAAAATACACCGAGCCTAGCAGGTCTCCCGGCTCGGATACCCAGAATATTCGCCGTCGACCGGTTTCAGCCGACACGCGGTAAAGATAAACGCTTCCCTTCAGCACAATATAGGTAAATGCCTGCCCCCGGTGGGCGTCAATGATGGTCTCCCCCTTTTTATAGACTTGCCTGACGCTGATTTGGTACATAGGCATCTTAGCCTGCGGGGGCATCGCCCGACAGAGAGGAAACTTGTCCAAAAACACATAACTAGAGCTGTCAGCTGGCATCAGCCTTTTGGGTAATATTTCCATCGCTCACCTCCCAAGAAAACGGCAATCAATCACGCTAACAATCAGTTACGAAATTGTTGCCTGTTTAACACCTTATATGATGCTGTAGGAATGATTTCGAGACACCGGCGGGGTTTTGTAACCATTCTTACAGACAGTTGGCGAACAAAGGATGCAAAGTATATAATGTAATAGCGCTTTACATGGAAAACGGGTGCGCTGTCAAGGTTGTTCGTGGTCGACACGCGAAGGGGTCGGATAGGATTTCGAGGACCTTGGAAGGCAGACGAGCCAACTCATCACAATAAAGTGGTGCGACTGGAGTGGGAGAAGGATAACGATGGACTAAGATATATCTAGCGTGGGGACAAATTCAATATATAAGGAGGTGATGTGTCGGGATAAGAAATGGAGAAGGGGTAAGATATGCGTTTGCACCTGGATAGCACAGTATTTGAGGAGGGCAACTAATGGCAAGCATAAGAGTGGTAAAAACAACGAAGGAATTTGAAGACTATGCTCGTGAGGCGGCGAACGAAGCTGGTGGTTCTCTCGTGGATGCCGGGGCGATGTGGCGCATAAAGGCTTCACCAAAGCTCGTTCTTAAGCGGAGCACCATGGATAAGTTTTTTCAGGATAGGCCCAAGTGGGAGCGCAATGCTTTATGGGAGTCGCTGCCGTCCGTCACAGAAGGCGCTGTGACCAAGCAAGCTGAAGATGAACTCATTTTGGAGGACTAGGGTTTAGCTAAAGGGAAAACAAACTAAAGGAGGAGACATGGCTGAGGAAAAGAAGTTAGTCTTGGAGACGCTGAAGCCGGGGGCAGAGGTTACGGAGGTGGCAGCGGCCTCGGAGGAGGTAGTTAAGTGGCTGGGGGAGAGCGTGGACGTGATGGATATGGTGTGTGATGTGCTCAAGGGTGCGGGTGTCGACCATGTGTTCCATCTTACTGCCGGTAACACGTGGAATATCGAAGGCCATTTGCTGGAGCATGGGATAAAGAGGGTTCATGTTCGCCATGAGCAGTCAGCTACTTTCGCAGCGGAGGGGGAAGCGAGGGCATCAGGAAGACCAGGGGTTGCTGTGATTGGCCCCGGAACCGGCACCACCAACGCGGCCTCTGGGCT
>CAZHQV010000069.1:0-10972 GCA_964534285.1 uncultured Dehalococcoidales bacterium | reverse complement strand
AACTGGATGAGTGTCATGGGCGGTGGAAAGTCTTAGTGAGTCCAGATTAAGCCGCTTCATGTGTACGGTATCTGTTAGCTCGGGAGGAGTAGAGGGCGTGGAAAACGAAGGCTTGCCCTGTCTTGCTACCAGTCCGCCTTCATAGAACACCATGTCTATTTCTAGCTTGGAAAGATCAGTGATGGTGATGAGATCAGCGAGATACCCTGGCGCGATAGCCCCTCTGTCATGAAGCCTAAAGTATTCCGCAGTGTTGATTGTGGCCATCTGCAAAGCCCGGATTGGCTCCAGCCCCCTATTGATCGCTTTTCTTACAACGGCATCTACATCGCCGTCGCGGAGAAGGTCAGAGCAGCTACGGTCATCAACGACAAAGAAACACCTTTTATAAGTATTGTCGGTAACTAAAGGTAACAGGGCGTCGAGGTTCTTCTCCGAGGAGCCCTCTCGAATCATCAGCCACATTCCCCGGTTCAGCTTCTCCCTCCCCTCTTCCAATGTGGTGGATTCATGGTCAGAGAGGATACCTGCGGCTATGTAGGCGTTAAGCTCCTTGCCACTGAGCCCCGGTGCATGTCCGTCGATAACTCTGCCCTTCGAGGCAATGAGCTTGTCCAACACCTCCCTATCGCAGTTGATGACCCCGGGGAAATTCATTACCTCCCCCAATCCAATAACGTTTGGGTGTGCCAAAATCCGTCGTATCTCCTCAACACCGACTTGGGCACCTGACGTTTCCATAGTGGTTGCCGGCACACAGGAGGGAGCCATGAACAGTATGTCCAATGGCAATTGCTGCGCCCAGCCTGCAACAGATATTATGCCTGCAAGCCCACATACGTTGGTGATTTCGTGCAGGTCAGTGACGACAGTCAGAACTCCCCTGGGAACCACTGCACGAGCATATTGGGCAGGATGAAGCATAGAGCTTTCTATGTGGGTATGACCATCAAGAAGCGCTGGAGCTAAGTAGTCTCCCTGCAAATCGATAATCTCCCTCCCCTCCTCATAAGCACCGATGCCAGCAATCCTGCCGCCATGGATGGCGACGTTAGCCTCTTCTACCCCCCTGATGAAGGTGTTGATAACGCGGGCGTTCTTGAGGATCAAATCGGGTAGCATTTCGCCCCTAGCTACGGAAATAAGGTCAGCCAAACTCATTTCTCGCTCTCCAGCACGCAGATGTCGGGTAAATGGCGGAATCTCTCATTGAAATCAAGGCCATAGCCAACGATGAATTCGTCAGGTACGGTGAGGCCAAGGTAATCAATGGATACCGGGATCCGGCAACGGGATGGCTTGTGGGTTAGGGCACAAAGCTTTAGAGAAGCGGGCTTTCTCTTCCCTAAGTAGGCAAGCAAGAAAGACATGCTGAGGCCCGTATCCACAATGTCTTCGATCACCAAGACATCTCGCCCTCTTATGGGTGTTCTAAGGCCTTGAACCATTTTCACCTTTCCCGAAGTCTCCTTGGCAGAACCATAGCTGGAGACCGTAACAAAATCGATCTCCATGGGCAAGTCTAAGTGACGGATGAGGTCCGCCATAAACACAAAGGAGCCTTTGAGCAGCCCGATGAGCAAAGGCTCCTTTCCTCGATAATCCCTGTTGATTTCGAAAGCGAGCCTTGCGACCGTTTTGCTGATTTCCTCACGGTCAATGAGCACTCTGAGCTTCGATTGAGGCCGCATGCTCGTCTTGTCTGTGCCTCTCCAAGAATACGTTCGGCTCTAACGTAACCTGTGTCTTGAGAGTTCCCTATTATAGTACGTCATGGCCATGGTATACTACTGTTGTGTGAAGAGAGATTTGCTTTCGGTCTCCGACCTGAGCCGCGAGGAGATCAGAAGCCTCATAGATGAGGCTTTGCTTACCAAGCGGCAGGGTGGGGGATGTCTCCTTACAGGAAGAGTCTTGGCGCTTCTCTTTGAGAAGCCTTCCTTGCGAACCAGAGTCAGCTTTGAGGTAGCTATGCATCAGTTGGATGGGCATGTTGTCTACCTATCTCCAGAGGAAGTAGGCCTAGGCAAGCGGGAGCCGGTTTCTGATGTGGCTCGGGTGCTCAGTCGCTACGTCGATTGTATCGCTGCCCGGACTTTCTCGCACGATACCTTACACACTTTAGCCCAACACTCATCGGTGCCTGTGATCAACGCGCTTTCTGATTTGGAACATCCATGCCAGGCGCTTTCCGACCTGCTTACGATATATGAGAAGAAGGGCAAGCTTGCCGGCTTGACGCTGGCATTCATCGGCGATGGCAACAACGTGGCCAATAGCTTGCTTCTCGCTGCATCGCTTACTGGCATGAATTTCTCCTTTGCCTCCCCGTCGGGCTACGAAATTGGCGAGGAAGTGTCCAATCGGGGCAGGCAGTATGCTGGACTTAGCGGCAGCAAGATTCAGCTCAACAACGACCCCTTTCAAGCGGTCAGGGAAGCAGACGTCGTGTATACTGATGTGTGGACTAGCATGGGACAGGAAGCTGAAAGAGAGAAGCGCTCTCTTGCCTTTTCTGGTTATCAGGTGAACGAGAGGCTATTGTCCTTGGCGAAAGAAGATGCCTTGTTTATGCACCCCTTGCCAGCTCATCACGGTGAAGAAGTTGCCGCTGACTTGCTGGAGAGCCGCCGATCAGTGGTCTTTGACCAAGCGGAAAATAGGCTTCATCTGCAAAAGGCGTTACTGGCCAAGCTCGTGTTGCCGACTGACTCAGTAGATAAATGACAAAACCTATTGTAGCTATTGTGGGCAGAACCAATGTCGGGAAATCGACCCTGCTCAACCGTTTGGCAAGGAGGCGTCTCGCTATTGTTGATGATTTGCCAGGCATCACCCGAGACCGCGTTCTTGCTGCCGCTTCATGGCAGGGAAGGGAGCTGACTCTAATTGATACCGGTGGCTGGCAAGCAAAGCCGTGTGGGGTTCTGGAGCAAAAGGTCAAGGAGCAGGTGGAGACAGCTATTTCACAGGCGGAGAGCGTTATTTTCCTGGTAGATGCTCGTGACGGGGCTATTGCTCCTGACGAAGAGATTGCTGACGTACTGCATGCTGCAGGCAAGCCCATAGTCCTAGCCGTAAACAAGGTAGACTCTATCAAGCAAAGCGATCGGGTGACCGATTTCTATCGCTTGGGTATTGGTACGCCCATAGCCGTTAGCGCTCATCATAACCGGGGGATAGACGAGTTGATGGGCGCTGTGTTGGCCTCTCTTCCCCCGTCACAGCCTTGTGCTGAAGAGTCGGGGAAACTTAGATTGGCAATAGTGGGGCGACCCAATGTGGGTAAGTCGACGTTGATGAATATGCTCTTGGGCGTAGACAGGGCCATTGTCGATGAAGCTCCGGGGACAACTCGTGATGCCCTTGACGCTGTAGTCCGTTGGGACGATAATGAAGTCGTACTTGTCGATACCGCGGGCATTAAGCGACGTGGGAGGGTTGATGCTGGCGTTGACTATTATAGTCTGCTTCGCGCTCTTCGAGCCATCGACCGATGTGATGTGGGGTTGTTGCTCATCGACGCCTCTGAGTTCGTTGCTGCTCAAGACATGCATATCGCGGGATATATTATAGAGGCTGGCAAAGGCATGGTCTTGTTGGTCAATAAATGGGACCTTGTTCTTCAGGAGCAGAGAGTAGAATTCAAGCGGCATTTAGAGCGGCGGCTCAAGTTCATAGCCTATGTGCCCACGATATATGTCTCTGCCAAGTTGGGTTGGGATGTACAGAGAATCTTGCCGCAGGCTTGGCAGGTTTGGCGAGAGGGCCAGCAGAGGCTGCTAGATTCAGCAGTGAAGGGGGTTATTGATCAAGCCGTGGCCAGCCACCCGCCGCCACGGGCCGGCTCTAAGCAGCTACGCATCGCCCGGGCTCATCAAGACAAATCTAGCCTATCGACTTTTGTCTTGCGAGTTAATGATCCACAGTTGGTTCATTTCTCATATAGACGTTACCTGGAAAACGAGCTTCGGCGCAACTTTGGTTTTCGTGGTACTCCCCTTCGGCTGATTTTCACGAGGTCTGCTCGAAAGAGCGATAAGGAAAAGAAAGTGGTAAAGACATGATTGCCAAGCTTGTTATTGTGGTGGTTCTTGCCTACCTTATTGGCTCCATTCCTTTTGGCCTGATCATAGGTCGGTTGAGAGGCAATATTGACGTGAGCAAGCATGGAAGTGGCAAGATCGGTGCTACCAACGTGATGCGAACGGTAGGAACTAAGGCGGGCGCAGTAACCCTTCTTCTTGATCTGGGCAAGGCTCTAGCCGCAGTCATGCTCGCTAAACTGATTGTGGGTTCCGATGTCCTAGTTGTTGGCGGGATAAGTGTCAACTGGCAAGTAGCTCAGGTGATGGCTGGCCTAGCTGCAATAGCGGGACACAACTGGCCTGTGTTTGCGAAGTTCAGAGGGGGCAGCGGTGTAGCTGCCTTTTTCGGCACAATGTATGCTCTTTACCCACCGGTGGCTTTGTTTGGTAGCGAAATCTGGGCCGCGGTAGCCATGGGCAGTCGTTATATGTCGATGGGCTCAATTCTTGGAGTTCTGGCTACATGGTGTCTAATGGTGCCTCTGACTATTCACTACGGTTTTCCACCTGTTTACCTGGTCTATGGGTTAATCGCTTCGGGCATAGTACTGTACCAACATCGAGGGAACATAAGGCGGCTGCGGTTGGGTATGGAGCGTCGATTGGGTGAAATAGAGAAGACTGGTTAGTTTTCATGCCGAAGGCTGCTGTCATAGGTAACACTGCTTGGGGTAACGCTCTAGGTGCTTTGCTGAGCGATAAAGGAATGGCAGTGAAGCTATGGGCGCGAAGCGAAGCTGAGGCCGAAGGCGTGAACAAGGGAAAGCACGGATATTCTTCTACCAGTCGGATTGACGAGGCTCTGGATGGCGCTGACCTGGTCATTTGGGCGGTCCCCTCCCAGAGAATGAGAGAGAACGTCGCCCAATCCAAAGACTGTCTATCAAGCTCGATGTTGTTGGTGAGTGCTGCCAAAGGGCTTGAACTGGGTGATGGGAAGAGGATGTCTCAGGTAATAGCGGAGGAAATTGACCCTGCTTTGAGACGGCAAGTCTGTGCGCTTTCTGGTCCGAATCTGGCAAAGGAGATTAGCCAGGGTCTGCCTGCTGCTTCAGTAATCGCTTGCCAGGATATAGCAATTGCTGAGAGAGCAAGAGAACTGATGGATTCGCCTAAGTTCTTCCTATTTGCCACTGATGATGTTACCGGGGTGGAGTTAGCTGGAGCTCTGAAAAACATCATAGCCTTAGGTGCAGGGATGGTCGATGGACTAGGCTTGGGTGACAACGCCAAAGCCGCATTCACCACCTTTGGTTGGGCTGAGGTCACTTCGTTGGGCATGACTTTGGGAGCTAGAGCCGATACCTTCTGCGGTTTGGCTGGTTTAGGAGACTTAATAGCTACCTGTTCCAGCGCCTTGAGTCGCAACCATTACGTTGGCTACGAGTTGGCTAAGGGTCGCGCCCTGGAGGAAATATCTGCTTCAATGACGCAGGTTGCTGAGGGAGTTACCACTGTCATGGCTGTACGTCAACTAGCTGGGAAATTGAACCTGGAATTGCCCATCTCCAGTCTTATTTGCCAGGTGCTTTTCGAGAATTTGCCATTGGCTGAGGCAATGGGTAGATTCAGGAAGCTATTGGAGAGCCGGTACGGAGCCCGGTCGAAGATCTGGGTCTAGTTTGGCTTGGGTAGCATCTGAGCCAATTCTTCGAAAAGGCGTTTCTGTCTTGCGTCCAGATGCTGCGGAGTGACCACCAGAACTTCCACAATTTGATCTCCTCTGCCCCGCCCATTGACATGTGGGATGCCCTTTGCCTTGAGACGAAAAGTCGTCCCATTCTGAGTGCTCGGTGGTATCTTCAGGCTTCTCCACCCATCAAGAGACGGGATCTCTACTTCGTCACCTAAAGCGGCTTGAGCAAAATTGATGGGTAACTCGAGAAAGATGTCAAAGCCAAGCCTGTTGAATATCTTGTGCGGCTTCACAGAAAGACGAACATAGAGGTCGCCGGGTACTCCCCCGTATAGGCCAGTATCCCCTTCGCCTTCTAAGCTCATCTCAGAGCCATCATTCACGCCTGCTGGAATATCGACTGTTAGCCTGCGTTTCATTGTCAGTCTTCCCTTCCCACGGCATTGAGGGCAGGGATGAGTTAGAATTCTTCCGCTGCCTTGGCAGCGTGGGCATGCGGTGACGTGGGCAAAGCGGCCGAAGATGCTCTGTTTGACTCTTCTCACTTGCCCTATGCCACGACATTCGGGGCATATAAGTGGGTCTATTCCCGGTTGGCTGCCAGTCCCATGGCACAAAGGGCAACTCTCAACACGCTTGACTTCCAGTTCCTTCCTGCAGCCAAATACTGCCTCTTCAAACGAAATAGTCAGCTCGCCTTGCACGCTCTCTCCCTTTCGCGGGGTACGCTGCGTAGCAGTCGCGCCAAAGCCACCGAAGAATGACTCGAAAATATCGCCTAGTCCTCCGAAGTCAAAACCTGGGAAGCCCCAATCTTCAGTGTTTACTTGGCCGTAGCGATCATAACTACTTCTCTTCGCGGGGTCAGACAGGATCTGGTAAGCTTCGTTTATTTCCTTAAATTTGTCCTCTGCCTCGGGATTGTGGTTGCGGTCGGGATGGTACTGGAATGCCAGCCTGCGAAATGCCTTCCTTATTGCCTCCTCACTGGCACCCTGGGGCACGCCCAAAACTCCGTAGTAATCACGCTTTGTCGCCATGATTGTTCGATACTTAATCTTTCAGTATAGACCACAAATGGCCATGTTGACAAATTTCATGCGCAGCAGGTTGTTTGTTAATGGATGCCCTGCAGGAAGTGCTATAATCACCTTACGGTGCGGCAAAGAATTAGGGAGACTCTCCGCCATTACCATAAGGACAAGATTGTTGACGACAGGTTGACGCCTTCAGCGGTTATTGTCCCGCTATTCTATAGTGAAGGGGAGTGTCACATCTTCTTCACTGAGAGAAGCGACGAGGTCAACTTCCATAAGGGTCAAATTTGCTTCCCGGGAGGTACCAGGGAACCAGATGACGCTAGCCTTCTTGATACCGCCCTCAGGGAAGCTAGCGAAGAGATCGGCCTGGATGCCGGCGACGTGGAGATCCTGGGTGAACTCGATGACAATTTGACCGTCACCACCAGCTATGTGATCTCGCCTTTTGTAGCTTTCATACCCTATCCGTATCCTTTCAAGTTAGATCGTAGAGAAATCAAACGGGTTTTCTCTGTTCCTCTATCGGCTTTGATGGATGAAGGCATTTGCAGAGAAGAGCATCAGACCTTTGATGGTAAGACCATCCCCGTCTATTTCTATGAGTATGAAGGGCACGTCATCTGGGGAGCCACAGCTAGGATCTTGAAGCGGTTTATTGAGTTGTTGTCTTCTGAGGGTGGGGATCTTCAGTAATTATTCCCCTTGGCTTGAACCCTGGTCGCCCGCGGTTCAGTGCGTTGACTATCTGCTGTGCTCAAAGCTAGGATGTGGCGGTCCATAATAGCTTGACCTTTGCTCGACTGAAGGCCTTTAGGATACAGCTCCGAAGCCCGAAAAGGCGCTCAAGTGGCGTTAGTGGTAGAACAGGCCTCCTCTTTTGCTGGGTCCACTCCCATGTTCAGATTTTGTAGAATCGAGTTTTATGGAGAAAGTGAAATTGTTCTATAATTAGCGCCAAAGCTCGCTGTGGGGCAAGAGGGACCTGGAGGTAACCTTATGCGAACTGGATGAGGTTCTGGTCCAAAATAGATAGAGGGAGGAGTAGACACTATGACACCGGAGAAATTCACTGATCAAGCGCAGGAAGCCTTGGCGGCATCCCAGGAGACAGTCCGGCGGTATCGGCACAGTCAATGGGATGTGGAGCACGTCCTCCTAGCTTTGCTGCAGCAAGAAAAGGGATTAACCCAGGATGTCCTGCGAGAGCTGGGCGTGGACGTTGCGGCAGTGAAGGGGCGGGTGGAGGCAGCATTGAGAAGTTTTCCCACGACAGGCTATCAGCAACAAATCTTTCCCACTCCACGCATTCCGCAACTCCTGGAGAACGCTCGCCAGGAGGCAGATAGGCTCAAGGATGAATTTGTCGGCGTGGAGCATTTACTGATTGCAATTACTAGTGAGAATAGGGGGGAAGCCGCTTCCATTTTGAAGGATTTTGGTGTTACTCAAGAGGGGATCTACCGGGCTCTACAAGATATCCGCGGTGCCCACAGGGTTACAGATCGTCAAGCTGAGAGCAAATATCGCTCCCTGGAGAAATATGGTCACGACCTTACAGAGTTGGCTCGCCTAGGCAAGCTTGATCCTGTGATTGGTAGGGAGGATGAGATTAAGCGGGTAATTCAGATACTCTCCCGACGCACGAAGAACAACCCTGTGTTGATCGGCGACGCAGGGGTGGGCAAGACAGCTATTGCTGAGGGATTGGCCCAGAAAATCGTTGCCGAAGATGTTCCTGATTCCCTTAAGGGAAAGAGGGTGGTTGCCTTGGATATGGGAGCTCTGGTGGCAGGAAGCAAATTCCGGGGGGAATTTGAGGATAGGTTAAAAGCGGTGCTGGATGAAATGCGCGAGGCAGCTGGAGAGGTAATTCTATTTATCGACGAATTGCACACGGTGGTAGGCGCTGGCGCTGCTGAAGGGGCAATTGACGCCAGTAACATGTTAAAACCAGCATTGGCCAGGGGTGAACTCCAGTGCATCGGGGCTACGACGCTGGATGAGTATCGAAAAAACGTGGAGAGGGACAAAGCGCTGGAAAGGCGTTTTCAGCCCGTTTTCGTAGGCGAGCCTAGCGTAGAGACAAGTGTAGAGATGCTCAAAGGGCTTCGCCCCAGGTATGAAGCCCATCACAAGATAAGAATTGCTGATTCAGCCTTGGTAGCTGCGGCCAAATTGAGCCAGAGGTACGTCTCTGATAGATTCTTGCCTGACAAGGCAGTTGACTTGATTGATGAGGCAGCTAGCAAGCTGCGTATTGATATGGAAAGCGCCCCGGAGGAAGTGAAGAGATTAGACCGGGAGATAAAGCGCTTGGTCGATGAGGAGCAGGCCGCTTCGCAACGGCAGGACTATGAAAGGGCGGCTGGGCTTAGAACGGAAAGGCTAAGGCTAGAGCGGGAGTACGACGATGCCAAAGCGGGTTGGCTTCGGGAAAAGAAACTAGATGCTACCGTTGATGATCAGGACATTGCAGAGCTCATTTCCCGGTGGACGGGGATACCGGTCTCTCGGATGCTGGAAACCGAGGCTGATAAGCTGGTTCACATGGAGGAGAGAATTCATGAGAGGATTGTGAACCAGGACGAAGCAGTGGCTGCTGTCTCTGAGGCTGTCAGGAGGGGTCGTGCTGGCCTTAAAGATCCCCGTCGCCCTATCGGGAGCTTCATTTTCCTTGGTCCTACCGGAGTGGGTAAGACGGAGCTGGCCCGCGCTCTGGCAGAGTTTCTCTTTGATGATGAGGACGCAATGATAAGGTTAGACATGTCAGAGTATATGGAGAAGCACACGGTATCGCGTCTTATTGGGGCTCCGCCTGGCTACGTGGGATATGAGGAGGCGGGGCAGCTAACTGAAGCGGTGCGCCGTCGCCCTTACAGGATTATCCTCTTCGATGAGGTGGAAAAGGCACATCCCGATGTCCTCAATGTCATGCTTCAGATATTGGAGGATGGCAGACTTACCGATGGTCATGGCAGGACCGTAGATTTCAAGAACACTGTTTTCATCATGACCAGCAATCTGGGCACTCAGGAGTTCCGCCGCCAGGGGATGGGATTCTTTCAGCCAGGCACTTCCGAGGAGCAGAAGTTGAAAACTGCCATAGAGACTGCCTTGAAAGAGACCTTTCGCCCTGAATTGCTTAACCGGATGGATGAGATCATCATATTCCATCCCTTGACCGAGGAGAATCTGAAGAAGGTCGTTGACTTGCTGATTCGAGATCTGGAGCAACGGCTGGCTAGTCACAGCATTAAGTTGAAGGTAGCTGATGAGGCCAAAGCCTGGCTGGTAAGCAAAGGATATGATCCGGTATATGGGGCTCGCCCCTTGCGTCGTGCCATTCAGCGGTATGTGGAGAACCCTCTGTCTACCAAGATATTGCTGGGTGAGTTCAAAGAAGGTGATACTGTAGCCATTGGCGTGGAAGGAGACGCGTTGAGCTTTGGCACGGCCCAGCCGATTGAGGCAGAGGTGTAGGCTCGTCGTGAGTGAGCTTCGAGGGGCCAGAGGAGGGGTAACGAATTGGCTGAGAAGGGAATACATCATAGGGAGTCTGGGCCTAGCGGTCACTATTGTGGCTTGCGTCCTGCTAATCCGTTACTGGGAATACATGCCGGATTTTGGGGAGTATGGCTACCTTGGGGCTTTCGCACTCACTGTTGTCACCGGTATCGGCTTACCCCTGCCCTTTCTTTACGTAGTCTTAATATTTGCTCTTGGCGCTGTGCTTAATCCGGCCCTGCTTGGCGTTGTTTCGGGCCTCGGCGCTGCTATTGGCCAGTTGTTGCTATATGTAATTGGCTATCTAGGGCGTCCCCTCCTAGCCAGCAAAAATGTTCCTGGCGATTCAGTCCGTAGCAAGGTCCGCTTCCGGATACCGGTTTGGGTGCGGCGAAAAACGGCGCTATTCAATTTCCTTGCGAACGCTATACTCAATCCGTTTGGCGTACCTATAACGTTGGCTTTGAGCGCATCGGGCTTTCGCACCTGGAAGTTCTTCCTCACGTCCTTTGCGGGTAATACCGTCAAATGCCTGATAATCGCCTATTGTGGCTATTTTGGCCTGGGCGCTTTGCTATCTTGGCTCGGATTGGGCTAGAAGTCGACGTCGGCTTTGAATTTTCTCCACAGGTATAGTAGACTGATCAAAGATGGGGCTGTAGCTCAATCGGGAGAGCGCCTCAATGGCATTGAGGAGGTAGTGG
>CAZHQV010000068.1:7745-11004 GCA_964534285.1 uncultured Dehalococcoidales bacterium | reverse complement strand
CCTCCGTCTGTCTATTCTACCTGACTTTGGTGTCCATTGAATCCATCCTACCCCAGTTCTGAAAGCTGCCCTTCAGCCCGACGGAGGTTTCAATTAATAGTCTCCGCGTAGTATTGCTGGTAATAGCACCTGTAAGTGCGTCGTCCAGACCTAGAATACCGCCCACGAGGTAGGCTACGACATTCCTCATTGGCATGATGTAACTACGGATTCTAGCTGTGAAATCTTGGGATATTGGCTCCCTGCCGTGTAGGACGTAGTTCCTAGCTTGTTTCACTTCTTCGAAACCGACTGATTTAATCTTGGTGGCGAATACGCCTATCGCTGGCTTCCATTTTGGGGGTTTCTTCCCAGTCTTCATTTTCGCGATATTCCTGAAGGTGGAATTGGCGACTTCCAATGCCGTCCAATAAGATATGAACTGATCGATTACATACTTCTCTCGAATGGCCTTGCAGAACCACTTGAGTGCCAACAATACTTGTTGTTCGGCTTCATCATTAGCACCACAGGCTTCCCATGCGGCCTTGAAGATACTTTCGTTAATTGCCCTCGGTGTCCCAGTCACGATGGTGCTGTCAGGGTCCGGCGTTTGGAAGAAAGTGCCGGTAGATGTACCATCATCGTTAGTTGATATGTGGGATATCAGTCTAGGCACCCCACACTGCGCCATGGCGGTGAAGCTAAACATATCAAGTATTCTATCCGTCAGAGAGGTAGCAACACCCTCGATATCATCGCTATGGGTTCCCTCAAGTAGTACAATTATCTTGAGGCCGGCATGAAGGCTTACTTCTCTAACCTCCACATTATCCCAGACGTAGACTTTGCCGCCACTCCTTGGGAATTGAAATTCCCAGCGTCTTGGTGGCATTTGTTGTAGTTTTCTTCTATTATTGAGCGCAACCATTGAGTTCGCATGGTACCTAAGAAGATTCTTTGCGGTCGCCATAGTACCACCTCCAAACGTTTTGACCCTGGGAGTCCCCGTGCGACCAGTATAGTGACCTGTGGTAGCTCGGTCAACAGGCATCGGAAAAACGAGGGACGATTGTCGAGCTTAGTAGTTCGAGCGGCTCCACCAACTTCTTAGTGATCGCCTCACCACACAAAACTCTATCTATTGAACCAAATGCCCTAGAAAACACAACTTTCCTGCACCCGACTATTGAGACCTTCTTTCAACTAGCTACTATCTGTTTCTCAGTGGCTTGCCACTACCGCGCCATGCCGCTATTGACGCCATGGCCAGACACGTGTTCCACTGCGCCGCGGCATGGAGTCAAGAACCTCCTGTAGAGAAGGCCGCGGTCTATTCAAGTGGTGCATATATGTCGGTCAGTATTTCATTCCGAGCCACTGTACGGGGGTCATTCAAATACACTTCTCTAATGGGTCCTGCTACCTTCTTCATGTTCTCCCCGAGCCAGGCGAAAAGCCTCTCGTAGGCCGGACCACAGTCCTCGTAAGGGCCCTTGTGGGTAGTCTTGGCCATTTTGCCGCCGGGCAGCTGGTAGTATTTGAACTCGGCGGTTGCTTCCACGCTTCCCCCAACCGGAAAGGCAACTTCAAGGTCCGCAGTCCCATCCTGGTCTGCCTTAATCGCTTCTTCCCGACTCATTTCGTGGCCGACATATATCGGTGGCCCCTGAATTTGAATACCCTTTTCTGCAGCGTACTGAGCAAGCCTTTGCACCATCTGCCCGATTTCTTCATATTTGCCACGTTTCCGCATACCGAGAACCATCCTTGGCTCAACATCAACAATTCTTATGTCTTCCATGTCTCGTCCGTCCTTAAAGCTTGGGTTGCTAAGTCGAATCTTGTACTGATGGCCACTCCTCTTGCCAATCAGCGTACTTCCAACCCCGCTGAAGCTCTCGATAGTCTTATGAAACCGTTTAGGGTCTCACCCACCATGGCGCTGAAGATTCGATGAAAGTGAAAAGGGGAGAAATGGGCCACTTCAGCCAGCTCGTCCAAAGACAAGTCCTTGTCGATGTTTGCTTCAACGTAGTCGATAACCCGGTTTATGCGAGCGGTGTACTCTGCCCGAAGATGTTCTTCTCTACTGTACTGCCTCATTTCGCACTACCGTCATGCATTGCCTCAAAAGTATTGGCGAGACTATGCTATCTGGTGTGATGTGACGTCTTCTTAGGGAATTCCCTCAATACACCAGTTCGACTTCCTTTCCACTCTCCTTGCGTCTCTGTCGCCGCTTGGTGACCACCAGCATAGTATATAATACAGGTGAGCTGATGAGGAAAGCACGCAGAACGGATCGACCTGGATGGTCGTTCGGCATAGGTATCTACATATGGTTGCAGAGGCCGGCGGATTTAGGAACTATGGAATAAGCCAGGAACAACGAGACCAAAGCCGCGTCTCGCTACATGGAGAACATTCAACGACGGGTAATGCAGAGAATATGATTGAGACTATCAGGCAAGCAACCGGCTCACAATGAATGAGGAATTGATCGCTCCTTGCGGCATGAACTGTGGAATATGCAGCGGGTACCTTGCTTTCAAACACGATGTGAAGAGCAAAGGAATCAGAATGCCTTACTGCATCGGTTGCAGGCCAAGAGACAAGATGTGCGCCTTCCTGAAGAAGAGGTGCGATTTACTCCTGGAGGGAAAAGTCCGATATTGTTATGAGTGCGAGGATTTCCCATGCGAAAGGCTCAGCCATCTGGACAAACGCTACCGTAGCTTGTTCAGGATGAGCATGATTGAGAACCTCGAGTTCATAAGGAAGAATGGCACGAGCAAACTGCTTGAAAGGGAGGAGCAGCGATGGACATGCCCCGAGTGCGGTGGGGTGATATGCTGCCACAATGGTGTCTGCTTCAACTGTGGATTGGATGAGCTGAAGAACAGGAAGAGTCTCTACAGATGGGCAGATAACTAGATTCCGCTGCAAGGCAGGTTGTAGGGCCGGCGGTGGGCCCCCTTCTGTAAGATCAGGAAATGTGCGCAGAGGAAAGGCCTCAGTGGTTGCTGGGAATGCGACGAATTCGAAACGTGCAAGGAACTGGAGTTCTTGAAGCCGGTACACGGTACTGCACACATAAGGAATTTGAAGACGATTAAGAAGAAAGGAAGCCGCCAGTTCATTCAAGGGAAAAGATACTGGTATTCGGAGGTCTAAATTCAGTGGTCTACATCGCTCTAGCAGTCATCCTTGTGGTGCTCATCCTCTCGATAATTGCCTCACGCAGGGTTGAGATTCCACGACGCGTTAGCCTAGAGGG
>CAZHQV010000068.1:5547-7645 GCA_964534285.1 uncultured Dehalococcoidales bacterium | reverse complement strand
TCTCGATAATTGCCTCACGCAGGGTTGAGATTCCACGACGCGTTAGCCTAGAGGGTATAGAGGATAACGAGGTAGTAGAGGCCTACGACCGGATCAACCGATGGCCCCAATTCAGAGCTCTGAGGGGAATATTTGTCACCGAATTGAAGAGGCATGGCCCTGAAGGTGTGCTGGTAGATGTTGGCTGTGGCCCCGGCTACCTCATTGCTGGCATAGCGAGATCCCTACCACGTCTGTCAATCATTGGCGTTGATATTGCTGAGGAGATGCTACAAAAGGCTGGCAATAACCTGGCTTCAATGGGCCTGGCCGAAAAGGTCAGCTTTCGCAGGGGTGATATACAAGGACTTCCCTTCGAGTCCGGCAGTATCGATTTCGTTGTGAGTACACTGTCTCTCCATCACTGGTCCAAACCTAAGCAAGCCATAGAAGAGATACACAGGGTGCTGAAGCCAGGAGGGCAGTTTCTTATATTCGATTTGAGACGCGACAGCCCCCGGGCGGCGTACTGGATTGTGCGATTTGCCCAGTCATTCATACTACCGACTGCCCTGGGACGCATCAATGAACCTACCGGGTCCTTCATGGCAAGCTACACGCCAGCCGAAGTCAAGGCTACAATGTTAGACACGCCATTCGACAAGTGGCGGGTTAAGCCAGGCCTTTTCTGGACATTCACCTGGGGAGAAAAGGACTGAGCAGTGGCACCGCCAAGAGCGCAGTACCCAATTCCCGCTGTTCTGTACCGAATCCAAGGACAGCCCGTGACATGAAGCTGCAGACCATGTTGCCACACCCAGCTGCAAATAGCGCCGGGCGCTTGTTGATGCCAGCGCGTGAGATGGGGATGGCATCTGAAATCATCCTGGAAGAACCATGATGAAGAATGCGTTGGGGTTTTTCCCGAATTTGCTCCACAGTTCCCCTTGATTCAGCCGCCAGAGGAAGAGACTGCAGGTCACCTTAGCCGGAACAAGTGGCTTTCGCTTGGAGTCGCGGAGGTTTTTCTCCAAATGTTCCCGAACCGCGTGCCGCGCATCCGACTGCCGCCGCGGGTGCCAGATGTCTACCAATGTTGTCAACAATCCAGAATTGGTTTACAATAGCAGGATTCACAGTAGCAGGAGAAAGCCAATAGGAGGCCACTGGTATGGAGTCAGCTTCGGGTTTAGGAAAGTGGCGCGTTGCCCTAGTAGTGCTAGCTGCAATTGCCATTTTGAGCGGCTGTGCGCAACCAAACAACCCCCCTGTCATCGCCGAGCTTCGAGCTGACAGCACTCAGGTTAGACCGTCAACCAACTGCACAATTTCCTGCCTCGCTGTCGATGTTGATGGCGGCAACCTGACGTATGCCTGGTCAGCTAACGGAGGCACGTTCTCCGGGCAGGGCGAGACTATCGCCTGGCTGGCGCCCACGACGGAGGGGACTTTCACGATTGCCGTTAACGTAACGGACGATAGGGGAGGGGAGGTTAGTGAGGCGCTAAACATCACGGTCAAGAAACCTGGCTGAGGCTAGCTGTGAGGGGCCTGGAAGGCCCCCTTATGAATCAACCTCTTGTCGTCATTGCCTTGATAACCCGGCTTGATGCCGGCAGACGGCTGCCCAAGATAACCACCGGGGCCAGTGTCTGCACAGCCTCCCTTTTCTCTGCCTTCACGCCGTCTGCAGCCCGCGAGTGGTCACTCACCTAATTTGCAGAGGTCAAGGCTGCCTTATTCTGTACGACCGTTGTTGCAGCGCTTCAATCGTCCGTGTATACTCAATCCATCCAACTCAAGGGAGCGGTTGGGTCCCGGTGGGCTTCGCGGACTTCAAATCCGTCGGGAGGCACTTGTAATGCCTTCGGTGGGTTCGACTCCCATGCGCTCCCGCAAACGTTTTGCTTAGCACTCCACATAGGGGCAGTGGGGTGTTAGTCCTTTCACGATGTTACGTGTACCCCTTGACAAACCAAGCAATAGTAGTATGATAGCCGTGCCAGAGGTACACCAAGGGAGAATACCACGAAACGCGAGTTCTTGACCACACGCTGGAACAATATATTCTCAATAGTGCTTCTGGGCGTCGCAGTATTCTTCGTCATTGCTGTTCTAA
>CAZHQV010000068.1:2465-5447 GCA_964534285.1 uncultured Dehalococcoidales bacterium | reverse complement strand
ATATTCTCAATAGTGCTTCTGGGCGTCGCAGTATTCTTCGTCATTGCTGTTCTAACCGGTATGAGAGTCCCGTTTGCTGGAGGAGGCGAAGCGAGCTTCGCTGCCCTTCTCTATATCGGGGGTTTTGGCTGAGCAGTTAGTGAAACGCAGAGCGCCGTGCGGTTCGCACGGACGAAATGGGGAATGCGGCGGAGGACTAGACACCCTCTCACAATCGCTGGCAGCGTAGTTGGTGTTCTTGCTGTACTCCTTATTGTCTTTACTTTCAACGGCACAGACATTGGCTTCATAACGGGATACCAGACGGCTTTCCTGGTGCTTGCCGTCCTCATCTTCATTCTCTTTGGGCTGAATATTCGACGGAATGCCGTATTGAACTGAAAATCTCAATGTGATTTTGGGATTATTTGACGAACGCCTGTCTTGTGACCGAACTAAAGAAGGCAACGTGTTGCTACTTCTGGCACTGAGACCGACCGCTTACTCCCAGGCCTTTAATACTTAACCTCAAGTCGTTCCTCATACCACTCACGCTCTAGACCAGCAACCATATTCCAAACACACTGTAGCTATCAGCTCAAAATCGACGAATGAAGCCTATGACTGTTCCCGGACCTCGCTGAACCGGTGCAGGACTCGCTCGTCGCCGACACGACGTGTCACCTTGGCCTGGTCCAGGTGTTCCAGTAGCGCCAAAGCGTACTTTCGACTGGTCTTGAACATGTCCCTCACTTCGCCTATGGTCACTGTGCCGTTGGCTTTCAGATAGGAAGTGACTCGCTCAACCATCTCGTTGTAGGCTGAAGTGGAGAAGACTACCTCATCGCTTACCTTGACCACCTCATGCCGCTCGATGAGTGAATTGAGCAGGTCAGGCTCAGGTATAAGGTTGCTGGGTGGAGCGTAAGGGGTTTGATTCAGGGACTGCAGAAAGGCATCTACTCTTGCCTGCTCCGATTGAGTCAGTCTAACTTGATGGTTGGGAAGCCGAACGGTGATACCAGCCTGTATCAAAGTACCCTCATCAAGGAGCTGCCCTAGCATAGCCGAGTAGTTTGCCTCTAACTTGAGCCGGCTACCCAGCTCCGCTTTAGACATACCTGGACGGGCAGGGTATCTCCGGTGGTAGTCCTGGACGATGCTTACTGCCTTGCCGGCCAGATGCTTCCAGCCTTGTTGGGTCAGGATGAGACAGTGCTCTCCCCTGCCTATCCTAACGACCTTACCTTGCTCAGCAAGTGATTCTACCGCTTGCCGGACTTCGACTCCCGGGAGGTCGCATTGAGCCGAAAGGTCAGACAATTCCAGCGGTTGTCGTGCCTCCAACACGGCCATTATGACCTCTTCGGCTGTACCGCTTTCCTGGACTCTGAGGCTCTGGATGAGGTCCGAGCGAAAGCGCCTGTAGCGCCGAACGTGCGGCTCCAGCACCTCGCCCCCACCCAGGGTATCCATGGGTGAACGGATAACAAAATGATCACCCTTCACCAGCGCCACAGGTTTGCTCAGGGACAACTGGGCAAAGCCAGTCTCGCCAGGCTTCAGTTCCTCGCTCTCCAGCAAACGCACTTTGGCTACTGTCTGGGAGGTACCTGTGTGAAAGTTAACCGTAGTATTATGAAGCAACGGGCGGCGGAGATACGGAAGCAACCGAAGCCGCACAGTCAACATCGTGGTGTCTATCAGCCAGCCCGGCTTCGCAAGCACATAACCGCGCTGTATCTGAGACGCGGCGATACCAACAAGACTAGCGCCAACCCTGCTTCCAGGAGTAGCAACACCCACGCGAGCTTTGTGCGTCTCCAGTCCTCTTATGCGTGACTTCATACCAGGGGGGATAACTTCCACCTCCTGCCCCACAGCTAGCGAGCCATCGATTAGCGTTCCCGTGACTACGCTTCCTGAGCCAGCCACCGTAAAGGCTCGGTCTATTGGAAGCCTCGGCCGGCCTATATCTTTCTTGACCTCAATGGTGTCCAGTAGTCCATCAATAGCCAAAACCAAGCTGGACAAGCCCTCGCCGGTCAGCGCCGACACGGCAACAACTGGAGCATGGCATAGAATAGTCGAGGCAAGCAGTTCTCCCACCTCTATCTCTACCAAGCTTAGCCGCTCATTGTCTACCAGATCCCTCTTGGTTAGCACCACGATCCCCTTCTCTATTCCCAGCAGATCCAGAATGGCCAGATGTTCCCTCGTTTGGGGCATCACTCCTTCATTGGCATCGACGATGAGTAGAGCCATGTCGATGCCTCCCACCCCAGCCAGCATATTCTTGATGAAATGTTCGTGTCCCGGGACATCAACAATTCCCATCTCCCGGCCACTGGGCAGCTTTAGCCAGGCAAAGCCCAGGTCGATAGTCATTCCTCGCTCCTTCTCTTCGCGCAATCGGTCCGGGTCTATTCCAGTTAGAGAGCGAACCAGCACGGACTTGCCGTGATCTATGTGACCTGCGGTTCCCAACACGAACATCTCACACTCCTTTTGCCGCTTGGCCGGCAGCTTAGCAATGCTCTAATCCAGCCGCTGCATCTTGAAGAGCCTTAAGCACCAGCTCATCCTCTTCAGGAAGCACAGAGCGTGGATCGAGAAGCAGCGCCTCGTCGCTAATCCGACCTACGACTGGTGTTTCCCGGCGGCGCAGCCTCTGGCTCAAAACTTCAACCTTGTTTCGATGCTTGCCTTTGCCTCCTGCAACGGCCACGAGCCTTGTGGGCAAAGCGCCTCCAGGCAGGCTGCCACCTCCAACCATCGTTTCCCCTTCAACGACCCTTGCCAGACCTCCAAGGGATTGGGCCCACAGTCTGGCTCGCTCGTCAATCTGTTCCAGCGGAGCCGAAATCATGCGCCAAACGGGGATCTTGTCCCGTGCTTCACCTTTCAAGTAGTGAGTCAAAGTGGCTGCCAGACCGGCAAGCCTTACTTTGTCAATTCGCACGGCTCGCGCCAGCGGATGTCTCTTCAAGCGATCAACAAGCT
>CAZHQV010000068.1:0-2365 GCA_964534285.1 uncultured Dehalococcoidales bacterium | reverse complement strand
TTGTCAATTCGCACGGCTCGCGCCAGCGGATGTCTCTTCAAGCGATCAACAAGCTCTTTCTTACCGACGATAATCCCAGCTTGGGGACCGCCCATGAGCTTGTCACCGGAAAAGAACACCAGGCCGGCCCCAATGCCAACGCTTTCTTGCACCATTGGCTCCGGGTCAAGCCCGAACTCCACGGCGTCCAAGAAGCAACCACTGCCAAGGTCGTCGAATACAGGGACATCGAACTGGTTTCCAAGCCTCACTAGCTCCTCAAGGGTAACGAAGTGGGCAAAACCAACCAGCCTGAAGTTGCTGGAATGAACGCGCATTAGCGCTGCTGTCCTCGGGCCAATAGCCTCTTGGTAGTCGGTAACATAGGTGCAATTCGTGGTCCCCACCTCGACCAGCTTTGCCCCACTTTGGCGCATCACATCCGGGATGCGAAAGCCACCGCCAATCTCCACTGCCTGCCCCCGGGAAACGATTACCTCCTTCCTTTTTGCCAGCGCGCTCAGGGCCAGCAGTACCGCTGCCGCGTTGTTATTCACCACCAAAGCTGCCTCAGCTCCAGTTAGCTCACACAGTATTGGCTCAAGGTGGATGTTGCGGGAACCTCGCCTGCCACTATCGAGGTCGAACTCCAGATTACAATAGTCGCTGGCGACGGCATCCATAGCCGCTATTGCTTCCCTGCTGAGGGGGGCACGCCCCAGGTTAGTGTGAAGTATGACGCCTGTGGCATTGATTACAGCACGCAGGCGGGCGGTCTTCAAGGCGTACACTTGACTGCAAATGGACTCTACTATCTCGGCAACGGAGGGGCATGGGTTGCCAGCAGCGATAGATGTGCGGAGATACTGGAGATGTCGGCGGACTAGCTCCACTAGTCGTGCGTGTGAATAGTCCTCCTTAAGCCGCCCAATCCGCTCTTCGTCGAGCAGTTTGTCCACGCTGGGTAAATGACGAAATTCGCTCTCCATTTGCTCTCCCAAGAGCCTGCTATTTTAGAATATTCAGACTTCATTTGAAAGCTTGCGCAGCGGCTGATAACCAAACGCTGCCTTGCGAATCGCGTCTTGCAGTTTCGTCCTGGGCGGCGCAGACTTGCCGCGTCTAGCATTGCAGTGTTAGGATACCCAACGGACCGCAGGACAGATTATCGTCTCTGCAGCCGAGGAGAAATATGGACAAGAGGAGTATTCCTCTTCTGACCGAGACTGTTCGCGGCGCCGGCTGAGCTTCTAAGATGGGTCCGGGGGACCTGAACAAAGCCATATGTGACCTTCCTCAGATGTCAGACCCCAACCTGATCCGCGGCTTAGCAAGCCCAGACGATGCCGGTGTCTACAAGCTGTCAGATGATCTGGCCATAATCCAGACCATAGACTTCTTCACGCCTATCGTTGATGACCCTTACACTTTCGGCCAGATTGCCGCGGCTAACGCCTTGAGCGACGTGTACGCTATGGGGGGTAAGCCGCTCACAGCTATGAATGTCGTCTGCTTCCCGGTGAAGACGCTGGAGATTTCGATCCTGAAGGATGTACTCAGAGGTGGAGTAGATAAGATACTCGAGGCCGGGGTGCTCTTGGTTGGTGGACACAGCATAGAGGACAACGAGCTCAAATATGGGCTGTCTGTCACCGGCACAGTGCACCCTGAGCATCTGGTGACCAACTCAGGGGCCACGAAGGGGGACAAACTGATACTCACCAAGCCGCTGGGCACGGGTATCATAAGCACTGCAGTGAAGAAAAAGGCAGCCAGCGAAGCCGTTGCAGGCGAGGTCGCAAG
The DNA here is from genome assembly GCA_964534285.1 of uncultured Dehalococcoidales bacterium. Taxonomy (GTDB): domain Bacteria; phylum Chloroflexota; class Dehalococcoidia; order GIF9; family AB-539-J10; genus JADFUX01. The sequence goes on along the minus strand of CAZHQV010000068.1, from coordinate 583 downwards.
GACTATGGCGAGCTTGAATCGCAAGGCATCGGAACTTATGCAAGAAGTGGGGGCTCATGCCTGTACCGATATTACCGGTTTCGGACTTATCGGTCACGCCACCCAGATAGCTCAGAACAGCGAAATTGCGGTAGTCATCTCTTCGGGCTCGATCCCTCTCCTGCCTGGAGCAGAAGAGTTTGCCAAGCGAGGGTTGTGTCCGGGCGGGTTACAGCGAAACAGAGAGTTCTATTCAGGTACTGTTGTTTTTGAAAAGCAGGTTCCCGACCACATCCAGGATATCCTGTTTGACGCTCAAACCTCCGGTGGCCTGCTGATCTCAGTTGCTTCCAGTAAGGCCAACCGGCTGCTGGAGAAGTTGCTGCAGGCGGGCGTGAAAGATGCAGCTATCATTGGAGAGGTGATCGGCGAACCAAAGGGAATGGTGACTGTAAGATAGAAGCCATGAGTGCCATGCCCACATCTCTTTTTTCAATGACTCCTTGGCTAGCGCTGAGACACTGCCTGAAGGGATAGCTTCGCCAGCATTTGCAGCGAGCTGACTTTGCAGGCTTTCCTCCAGTGCCCTTCTGGCGTATTCTTC
>CAZHQV010000067.1:1058-11209 GCA_964534285.1 uncultured Dehalococcoidales bacterium | reverse complement strand
ATGTACAGGGTGCCTGCGATATGGGTGCCCTGCCTAACGTCTATCCCGGCTATCAAGCCGTAAGCGATCCAGCTATTAGAGAGAAATTCGAAACCGCCTGGGGGTGCGGTCTGCCCCAGTCTCCGGGACTGACCTTAGTCGAGATGCTAGACGCCGCCTACCGCGAAGATATGAAGGCGCTATACCTAATTGGTGAGAACCCGGCATTAAGCGATCCCGACGTTCAGCATGTCCGGGAGGCGCTGGCTCGACTTGAGTTTCTCGTGGTCCAGGACATATTTCTCTCTGAAACAGCAGAGTTTGCCCATGTTGTCTTGCCAGCGGCAAGCTTCGCTGAAAGGGACGGCACCTTCACTAACACTGAGCGCCGGGTGCAGCGAGTAAGGAAAGCAGTTGAACCAATCGGCAACTCCAAGCCTGATTGGTGGATTGTCTGTCAGGCAGCCCAAAGCTTAGGAGCCAAGGGCTTTGACTATAGCCATCCGTTCGACATAATGGAAGAAATTCGCGATCTTACCCCTAGCTATGGTGGCATAGGTTATCAGAGGTTGGAGAATGGTGGACTCCAGTGGCCTTGCCCTATTGATGACCATCCAGGTACACCGATACTACACACGAATATTTTTGTCAGGGGCAAAGGCAGATTCATCCCTCTACAGTATATCCCCCCAGGGGAGTTGCCAGACGAAGAATATCCTTTGATTCTCACCACGGGGCGCAGCTTGTATCATTTCCACACTGGGACGATGACCCGCAAGGTACCCGGGCTGAACGTTATGGAGCCTGAAGGGGTAGTGGAAATCAGCCCTAAGGATGCTTCGCAACTCGGCGTCGCCCAAGGTGATAAGGTCAAGGTCAGCTCCCGGCGCGGCGAAGTTATCACCAAGGCTGAAGTAACTGAAACATCACCACCTGGAGTGGTGTTCATGACCTTCCATTTCGCTGAAAGTCCTGCCAATATTCTAACCAATCCCAAGCTAGACCCGGTATCCAAGATTCCTGAGCTCAAATTTGCAGCAGTCAGAGTGGAGAGATTACGGCCGTAGAAATCAAGCAGCACCCAGCGTCCCGTTTCAGCCTGTAGCACACCTCCCGATTTCAGTTTGCAGTGGCGCTTGAGATGAGGAGCTAGGGGAACGCAAGCGGTGTTCTCCCACCCAAGGCGAGTCTTCTAGCTCCCTCAGTAGTTGTCTCAGCCTCTCTGCTCCAGTAGTGTCGCCACAACCTTCCGCAATGGGGCGATGGCGCGGTGATAGAGCGCCGACGGCCAATCGCACAAGCCGAAAAGGCTTACAAAATCCCGCCTGGCGCAATCTTCAAAACCGTTGCCTGTGGCCCGGCAACAGCCAGCCCAACACGCTCCTCACCGCGTAGCATCCGAAGCCGAAGGGCTATGTCGGGGCTAGTCTCGCACCTGATTCCCCGGATTCTTCCACCAGTCATATAGCATTCCTGCCCCAAAGGGCAGGCGCATAGCCCGAAGGGGCAGGCCAACCAGCCCTTCCGGGCACGACGGGGGTCTAACGCAAATTGCAACCTGCGGACGATGGCTGCCCTCAAAGCAATTGCTATACTGAGTCGGAAGCAAAAGGTAAAGGAGGCATGAAATGGCCAGAATGATTGAAGGAGACAAACAAAAGGATTGGGGAGGGGTGGTATTGGAGGCCGAGAGGCAGGAGCTACTCGCCGTTCTTAAGAGAGCAGCCACCGACTCAGAATTCCTGGCACGATTAGCGGCCAATCCTCAAGCCGCTCTCAAAGAGTACGAAGTTCTGACTGCCCAAGAGAGGGCTGCCTTGGCCAGCGGTGACATCAGGAGAATAGAGGCCTGGGTAGGGAAGCTAGACAAAGAGCTGAGCACCTGGTTGTGGTGTCGCCTATCTCAAGAGAAATGGTAAATAGTGAGGTGTGATATGACAAATCCTTCAGTAGTCCAAGATACTCGGACGCCTTTGCCTGGCCAGGAGGCCGACACTGAAGAACGCCTAAGCGAGATCTTGTCCTCCTATCGGGGTAGTGAAGATGAACTCATTCCCGTTCTGCAGGGAGTTCAACAGGCTTTTGGCTACCTGCCAGAGCCAGCAATGAGAAGGATAGCTGAATTTCTCAAGTTGCCGGAAAGTACAGTGTTTGGAGTGAGCACATTCTATGCCCAGTTCAAGCTTCATCCCTCAGGGAAGAACATTGTCAGAGTCTGTCGCGGCACTGCCTGTCATGTGCGTGGCGGCGCCCGAATTCTCAGGCAGGTGGAAAAAGAGCTAGGTATTAAGCAGGGAGAGACTACCCCAGACTTTGACTATTCGCTGGAGACAGTGGCATGCTTCGGTGCCTGTGCCTTGGCACCAGTTGTTGTGCTCAACAATAATGTTAGTGGCAGGATGACAACCGCAAAGGTCACAGGTATGCTAGGCAACCGCGGTGACTAGTGTTTCGATATTTGGAAGAGACGAGTGATTCGTCCAGGAATAGCACACGAATTAGGAGGTGTGATGAACTTTGAGGAAGCGAGACGCGAAGCGATTACGCAATGGGAAGCAATGCAGCAGAGCGACAGAGTCCGTATCTTGATTGGCATGGGCACCTGTGGGCGAGCAGCAGGCGCTGAAGGTATACTTGACGCTCTTAGCAAGGAGTTAGCGCAGGAGCATATTCAAGCTGATATCATTCAGGTTGGCTGTATTGGCCTGTGCTACGCTGAACCCCTGATCGAGGTAATCAAGCCGGGCAAGCCTAGCGTCTTCTATGGCAATCTCACCACCGAGCTCATATCTGAGATTGTCGGTGATTATCTGGTTGCCGGCAATCCTCGCCCTGACCTAGCTTTCGGCACCCGTGGCGAGGGCACTCTGCAGGGTATCCCCAGACTCTTTGATTTGCCGGTGCTCAAGCCTCAGATCCGCATCTCTTTGCGTAATTGTGGGAATATTGATCCAGAGAATATCAACCACTACATTGCCAATGGCGGCTACGAGGGCTTGACTAAAGCCCTAAGAATGAACCCACAGGAGGTCATTGATGAGGTAAGGAAAGGCGGATTGCGCGGTCGTGGAGGCGCTGGTTTTCCTACGGGAGTCAAATGGCAGTTCTGCCATGATGCTCCCGGCGATATCAAATATGTAGTATGTAATGCTGACGAAGGAGACCCGGGGGCATTCATGGATAGGGCGCTCCTTGAAGGTGACCCGCATGCTGTATTGGAAGGAATGCTCATTGGTGCTTATGCTATCGGTGCCACGGAAGCCTATATTTACATTCGGGCCGAGTATCCCCTGGCGATTCAGAGGCTAAATATTGCTCTTAAGCAAATGGAGGAATACGGACTTTTAGGCAAGAACATAATGGGTTCTGGCTTTGACCTTCATATTAAGATAAAAGAGGGGGCAGGTGCTTTCGTATGTGGTGAAGAAACGGCACTAATGGCTTCTATTGAAGGCAGGCGGGGGATGCCTTCCTCCCGCCCCCCATTTCCCGCTCAGTCTGGCCTATGGGGAAAGCCAACAAATATCAACAATGTGGAGACTTGGAGCAATGTCTCAGCTATTCTCCGAAGGGGTGCGGAATGGTATGCCAGCTTTGGCACGGAAAAGAGCAAGGGAACTAAGAATTTCTCTCTCGCCGGCAAAGTTGTCCACACGGGACTCATCGAGGTTCCGATGGGAATGACTCTGCGTGAGATTGTCTATGAGATAGGCGGGGGGGTTCCTGAAGGAAAACGTCTCAAGGCAGTTCAAACCGGCGGTCCATCGGGTGGTTTCATACCAGCAAATCTGCTAGATCTACCAGTAGACTACGAATCCTTGGCTCAGGCAGGTTCAATTATGGGCTCCGGCGGCATGGTTGTGATGGATGAAGATACCTGCATGGTCGATGTGACCAGGTTCTTCCTGACATTTACTCAGGCTGAATCCTGCGGCAAGTGCATACCCTGTCGTTGGGGCACAAAGCAGATGCTGGATATTCTCGAGGATATAGCCAATGGAAGAGGTACCCCTGGAGATATTGAACTGCTTCAGGAATTGGCTGAATCGATCAAGGACAATTCCCTATGCGGTTTGGGACAAACTGCTCCTAATCCAGTGCTTACGAGTATCCGTTACTTCCGAGATGAGTATGAAGAGCATATCAAGAGACATCACTGCCCTGCTGCAGTGTGCAAGGGGCTAGTCAAAGCGCCCTGCAGTCACACCTGTCCTGCAGGCGTGGATGTGCCTCGCTATGTTCGCTTCATTGCACAGGGTGAGTCTGATCAAGCGTTGGCGGTGATTAGGGAGAAAATACCCTTTCCCTCCATTTGCGGGCGCGTCTGCCCCCACCCCTGTGAAGCCAAATGCCGGCGAGGGCAGGTGGACGAAGCGATCGCTATAAGGGCGCTCAAGCGCTTTGCTGCGGAAAAGGGTAACGGCCTTTGGAAAACGAAATCAAAGATGGCTCCAGCCACAGCTAAGCGAGTTGCCATTGTCGGCTCGGGGCCGGCAGGGCTTACCGCGGCTTATTACCTAGCTAAGCGTGGACACGCCGTTACTGTATCCGAGGCACTTCCTGAACCGGGTGGCATGATGAGGTACGGTATCCCCGATTACCGATTGCCTAGACAAGTATTGGCTCAAGAGATTGAGGAGATAAGAGGCGTTGGGGTTGATATAAGGACGAATACCAAGATTGGCTCTGTGGATGAGCTTTTTGAAGATGGCTACAATGCCATTTTCCTCGCCATTGGCGCTCACCAAGGGGTCAAGTTGGGTGTAGAAGGGGAGGATAGCCCTGAGGTTATCGAGGCGGTGTCTTTCCTCAGAGAAATAAATATGGGAAACAAGGTTAGGACAGGGGAGAGGGTAGCCGTTATTGGTGGGGGCAATGCCGCCATAGATGCCTCCCGCAGTGCACTTCGCCTTGGTGCTAGAGAGGTGACAATCATCTATCGCCGCACTAGAGATGAGATGCCAGCAAGCGAGGAAGAGGTGGAGGAGGCGATACACGAAGGGGTAAACATAGAATTCCTTGCTGCGCCGAATAGAATACTGAGAAAGAACGGTAAGATAGAGCTTGAATGCATTCGCATGGAGCTAGGGACAGTGGATGCTAGTGGCAGAAGGCGTCCAGTCCCAATCGAAGGGAGTGAATTCACCTCGTCCTTTGATACCGTGATTGCTGCTATCGGTCAGATGCCAGAGGCCGCAGACAAGTTTGGGCTTCCCTTGGGAAGAGGGAACACGGTTCAGGTCGACCGGGATACTCTAGCTACTCCCAGGGAAGGTATTTTTGCTGGCGGTGACGCTGTTACTGGACCAGCGATAGTCATCGAGGCCATTGCTGCTGGAAGGCAGGCAGCAATCTCCATTGATAGATATCTGGGCGGCAGTGGAGTGATAGACGAAACGCTGGCGTCGCCCGAAGACCTAGAGGGGTTGCCTGAGATGGAGGAAGGAGAAAAGCATCGCATTCCAATACCCGCTTTGGTTTTGAGTGAGCGAGTTAGCAGCTTTGCTGAGGTGGAGCTCAGTCTTGGAGAAGAAATGGCGATTGAAGAGGCGAAGCGGTGCTTAAGATGCGACCTTGAGGAAGACTAGTAAGTGAGTAAGTGAGTAAGAAGGAGGCGAACAATGGCTACAGTTACTCCGGGCAAAGTTGAGGAAAAAAGGATAGATACCATAAGCCTGAGCGTTAACGGACGCGAGGTTACAGCGAAGAGGGGAGCCACTGTTCTTGAAGCAGCACTGGGTGCTGGCATCTATATTCCCACGCTGTGTTATGATCCTGATCTCAAGCCATACGGAGCTTGTCGCCTCTGTGTTGTTGAGATCGAAGGAATGCGCGGCTTGGTTGGTTCCTGTACTACGCCCGCAACTGAGGGTATGGTGGTTCATACTGAGACACCGAGGGTAAACCAAGCGCGTCGCATTACCATGGAGCTTATCATCGCTAATCATCCTAGTGATTGTCTCACCTGTGCCAAGAACCAGGATTGCGAGCTACTTAAGATTGCCCAATATCTAGGTATACAGCAAGAGGATATCGGCCGGCTGCGGAGGGGCACTCAGGTGCTTCCCGTCGATGACAGCCACCCAGCGTTTATTCGCGACCCAAACAAGTGTATCCTCTGTGGCAAGTGTGTACGGGCTTGCCACGAAATAGCCTGCGTCGGTGCCATCGATTTGGCCTTCCGAGGCTATTCGGCAAAGGTATCCACCTTCGGCGACAAGGCAATTATTGAGTCCATTTGCAAGTCCTGTGGAGAATGTGTTGCTCGATGTCCCACGGGAGCACTAGTGCCCAAATGGGAGAAGGCGCCTGCCAAGGAAATTAAGACCATTTGCCCCTATTGTGGCGTTGGCTGCTCTCTCTACCTAGGTGTTCTTGGCAATAAGGTTGTTTCTGTGCGCGGCGATCCTGAGGGTGAGGCTAACAAAGGCAGTCTGTGTGTCAAGGGACGATGGGGGTACGATTTTCTCAACCATCCCGAGAGGTTGACTGCGCCCCTTGTCCGGTTGCCGGGCGTTCACAGAGGAACAGGTCACAACGGACAGATACACGAAATCTTCCGCGAGGCCACCTGGGATGAAGCTCTTGAACTGGCAGCAAAGAAGCTGCTCGAACTGAAGCAAGATTACGGACCAGATAGCATTGCTGCCTTGAGCTCGGCTAAGTGTACCAACGAAGACAACTATGTCATGCAGAAATTCGTTCGTGCCGTCATAGGGACTAACAACGTTGACCATTGCGCCCGACTATGTCATGCCTCCACTGTAGTTGGAGGTATCGCCGCTTTTGGTCAAGGGGCAATGAGCAATTCCTACAGCGACTTTGAGAAGACGGAACTCTTCTTTGTCATTGGCTCCAACACTACAGAATGTCATCCTGTGATTGGCTCACTAATCAAGAGGCGAGTCAAGTCTGGTGGCGCTAAGCTTGTTGTGGCTGACCCTCGCGCGACTGAACTCAGCGAATATGCCACTGTCAGCCTTCACCACAAACCAGGAACAGATGTCGCTCTTCTCAATGGACTGATGCACGTTATCATCAGAGATGGCCTTGAGGACATACGATTTATTGAGGAACGCACCGAAGGTTTTGAGGATGTACGCCAGCTCGTGGAAGGATATACTCCTGAGGAAGTGGAGGCGATCACTGGGGTGCCTCCATCCGATTTGGAGGCGGCCGCACGCCTAATCGGAGAAGCGAACAGCGCCTGTGGCTTGTATGGCATGGGCATAACCCAGCACACAACAGGCACAGACAATGTGAAGAGCGTAGCAAATCTACTCCTTCTCACCGGCAATATGGGCAGGGAAGGCACCGGGTTTAGTCCCCTCCGAGGTCAGAACAACGTCCAAGGCGCTTGCGACATGGGAGCGCTCCCCAATGTGTATCCCGGCTACCAGAAGGTTGTTGAGCCTGAGGTAAGAATGAAGTTTGAAACCGCTTGGGGATGTGAATTGAGCGATCGTGCTGGCGTGGTGGTTACTGAGATAGCTGATGGCATCAACAAAGGGGATATTAAGGGGCTTTACGTTATGGGTGAGAATCCCATGCTCAGTGAGCCCTATCTTGAGCATACAAGACAGGCGCTAGACAAAGTTGAGTTTCTCATAGTACAGGACATTTTCGTATCTGAGACCGCTTGGCTGGCTGATGTGGTCTTCCCAGCAGCTGCCTTCGCGGAAAAGGATGGCACCTTTACCAATACTGAGAGGCGGGTCCAGAGAATTAGGCAAGCACTTATGCCACCAGGGGAAGCAAAATCTGACTGGGAGATTGTCTCTGCGCTGGCAGAGAAGATGGGGAGGCCGTTTGGCTATCGGAGCGCCAGCGAGATTACGGAGGAAATTGCCTCCCTCACGCCCATCTATGGCGGTATTCACTTTGAGCGTCTTGACCAGGGTGGTTTGCAGTGGCCCTGCCTAGACAGCTCACACCCGGGAACTCCTTTCCTCTACCAAGACGGCTTCGCTCGGGGCCGAGGTAAGTTCCATGCCGTAGAATACATTCCACCGGCGGAATCAATATCACAGGGTTACCCATTGATCCTCACTACCGGACGGGTGCTTGAACACTGGCACACTGGCACCATGAGTCGGCGCTCCAAAGTACTCACTGATCTCAATCCTGATGGTCTTGCCGAAATGCATCCCGGTGATGCAGCGAAGCTCGGACTTATTGAAGGTGACTCAGTCATAGTTGCCTCAAAGAGGGGGCAGGTGGAAGTCCCAATTCATATTACTAAGAAATCACTTCCAGGGGTTGTCTTTATGCCCTTCCACTGGCGTGAAGCAGCAGCAAATGTCCTCACCAATGATGCTCTTGACCCAGTAGCCAAGATCCCCGAGTATAAGGTCTCTGCTGTGAGTGCAGTGTTAGCAGTGCTTGATCGAGCTGCACGGGACAACGACTTCCTGGCGTGGCTGGCCAAGAACCCCTTCGAGGCTCTGAAAGACTACAATCTGACGAAGGAGGAAAGGGCTGCACTCGCCAGTGGAGACATACGCAAGATAGAATCATGGCTAGGCAAGCTAGATGAGCGTCTTAAGACCTGGCTTATGCTGCGATTGTCTCAGGAGAAATGGTGAAGCAACCGAACCAGCCCATACCCCGTTTGGGGTATGGGCTGGTTCCAATCATCATGCGGAGTAATACAGACATGTTACAGTCGGCACGGAAAGTCCTGTTGAGCTACAGCATTCTATCGCCAATGCTTGGCGACCCTTCCACCAAGTATACCTTGAAGCCCATACTGACCAGATCGAGAGAAGCTTGGATCCCCGCTGCTCCACCGCCAGTCACCTGCAATGACCCACTCTTGGCGTTCATGACCTTTCAGACCAGGAATCCTTTCCCGCCTGGTGTTGCCTGAATCCTTTGTTACCATTTCTCCTGGCTGAGTCTGCACCATAGCCACGTTGCCAGGCGTCGGTCTAGTTTACCAACCCAGCTCTCTATCTTCTTAATGTCGCCGCTAGCGAGTGCAGCCATCTCTTCAGCAGTTAGCGTGTAGTATCCTTTGAGTGCTTCGCGAGGATTATCCGCGAGTTCCGCCAGAAACTCACTATCGTCAGCAGCTTTGGCTAGCACCTCCAAGATCGCTTCTCTACTCCTTAGTCTTTCACCACGCGTGACACTCTTTTTCCTTTCCGCCGTCTCCTGCTCCATTGTGACACCTCCCCTCGTTTCCTCACCTTCACATTACTACTTCACAGAACATATTGCATCGACCTTGAGTCATATTTTGCGTAGCCGGGGTGCACACGCTTCTGCTCCAAAGTCCTAGGTCTGAAGTCCTAGGTTACAGCGTATTTGCCATGTGTCTCCAGATGTAGTAAGCTTCGATTCACCATTAGCGACGAAGGACATACTGGGGTGAAGATCAGGGTCTTGCTTGCGGATGACCATGCAGTGCTGAGAGAGGGGATGCGCGGTCTCATAGAGTTGGAACAAGACTTGGAAGTGGTTGGTGAAGCTGGTGATGGTGAAGAAGCCGTGAGGTTGGCCGCTGAACTGAAGCCAGATGTGATATTAATGGATATCGTTATGCCCAGAGTCAGCGGCATTGAGGCTACGAAGCTGATCAAGGAGACAAGCCCATCCAGTGCCGTGCTGGTACTAACTGGTTACAGCGATGACCGCTACATCGTTGGACTTCTGGAAGCTGGAGCTTGTGGCTACCTACTCAAAAACGCACGCGGTTCCGAGATCATAGGAGCTATTCGCGCTGTGCATTCGGGCGAGTCCGTGCTCGACCCGGCAGTAGTACATAGGCTTTTGCGCCGTGCAAGCGGCCCAGCGAGGGGAAGGGGAGAGGTTGAACCCAAAGGGCTGCTCAGCCAAAGGGAAACCAGCATTCTGAAGATGGTGGCAAGGGGAATGAACAATGAGGATATCGCCAATGAGCTTTTTCTCAGTGTGCGCACAGTGAAAGCCCACCTCACCAACATCTTCAACAAGTTTGGGTGTGGTTGCCGGACTGAGGCCATAATCAAAGGGCTTAGAGAGGGCTACATCACCCTCGACGACGTACCGCCAAAATCTGACCTTGACGAAAGCCTCGGTGTTAAGCCGAATGATGAAGCCAGAGTTCGAACTGTCTGAGCAAAGCTACAAATACCTGTTTGAGAACGCCAACGATGCTATTTGGGTTCATGATATGACTGGTAGCATTG
>CAZHQV010000067.1:0-1048 GCA_964534285.1 uncultured Dehalococcoidales bacterium | reverse complement strand
TCCTTAGTAGGGACTTTCTCGATCTCGCCAAAGAGGTGCGGCGTAGACTGCTCGCCGGGGAGACTCTTGAGCAACCCTACGAGCAGCGATTACTCAGGAAGGACGGGGTAACAAGGGTAATGAAGATGGTTACCAGCTTGGTCGTCATTGATGGGGAGGTAAAGGGCGTCCAGCATATCGCCAGGGACATAACCGAAGAAAAGCAACTACAAGAGAACATACGCTTGCATAGCCAACTCTGCATTAGGGCACAGGAGAGGGAAAGAGAGCGTATTGCCTTAGAGTTGCACGATGATGTGGCCGAGCCTTTGCTTCTGGTCAGCCAACGCTTGGATATGACCCTTTCAAGCCCTCGAGCCAAGTTGCCTGGGTCGCTTAGGCAGAAGATAGAGGAGTTCCGTATCTTGACCAATGAGGCAATAGAGAGATTGCGGCGCTGCGCCCAGGACTTGAGACCACGTATTCTGGATGACTTGGGGTTAGCAGCAGCACTTGAATGGATGGCAGATGACGTGAGAGAACATGGAATCGATGGCCATTTTGAGCTGCTGGGTACTGAGCAGAGCTTGCCAAACGAGGTAGAGCTGTTGCTGTTCCGTATTGCTCAAGAGGCGCTAAACAACACCAGAAGGCATGCGGAGGCATCAAGTGTCTGGATCACAATGGAATTTGGGAGTGACGATGCCATCCTGACTATCAAGGACAACGGCAAGGGCTTCAAGTTACCAGAAAAGGTAGAGGATCTAGCTCATACTGGCAAGCTTGGGCTAGCTGGAATGCAGGAGCGAGCCCTACTCCTAGGAGGCAAGCTGACACTGCAATCAGAGCCAGGTAAGGGAACAACCATAGCTGTTGAGGTTCCAATCTCAACATAAGCTCAGGAGCGATCAACTCAACTGCCAGAAGATCAGCATTTCGCATCGGCCAGCCCCTCCTTGAATGCCAGTGCTGCTGCCCCGCAACAGGTGAGCCACGTCCTAGTAGAGCTGAAGAGAGAGTCGCCAGACTTAGTGTGTCATCTGCCCGTTTTGTCTCGCCCGTGCTACAC
>CAZHQV010000066.1:0-11232 GCA_964534285.1 uncultured Dehalococcoidales bacterium | reverse complement strand
CACATGGCCAGTCCATTCGACAAAGCGGTAGCCTTCCTCAGCCTCGGCTACCAGCTGGGCCGAGGGACAACATTGTGGAGCAAAATAGGTGAAAGCCCCCTCTCCAGGGGTGGTTACCGACCCTCCCTCGGTGCTGTCGATAGTGAGTGTGACACTAAACCCACCGCAGCCTGCCATCCCGGCAATCAAGGCTGCCATAACTAGAAAGCAGCTAACTCTTGCCAGGTAATGGCGTCCCCTCGAAGTACGTATCGCTTTCATACCCTATATTTGGCTTATAGTACTTATACGACTATTATATGATAACGTTGTTAAATTTTCATTAAGGAAATTACCAAAAGATTTTGTGCGGTGTCCAAGACATAGACGCTGAACGCGATTTCAGTCCTGCAGCCCGGAGGTCGTTGGTTTAAATCCAACCCCCGCCACCAAGACAAAGACAAGGGGAGCGGCAACGCTCCCCTTTAATTCTTGTGGCAACAATCTAATAGTTAGAGGTATATTGAGGGTTGGGTAACACTTTGGCTCACTGTTCAATAAACTCCCGACAATCTTTACGAAAATAACTCGCTACTTGAAGTGTCAACTACCCAATCGTGCCAATTATGCTGACGGTAACGCTAAGGCACGATGTTACAGAACCAGGAAGCGGGATGGCGATTTTTGATTTATCAAATTACAAGAGGTATGATACACACGGAAGCAAGAGCTAATCGATAACATGCCTACCAAGGCTTGTAGCTAGAGAGGCTCTCTAGGCAGGGAAAAGGAGGGGCAGCAGGGTTACGAAAGAGACTAATAGCAAGGAGCACTCGGGGATAATAATACGGGTGTAAGTAGGTGGCTAAAATGGAAGAAAAGACGTCAGATTTTGAGGAAGAGACAACTAGCATAGTAAAAATCGACGAAATGAGCCTGGAAGAAACACAACTGGCGGAACAATTGTATAACAGTGGGGGGCTGGGCCCGGTGGTTGAAGCAGGGATTAAAGACTACGATAAACGTCTCCAACGAGAGGATAAGTTGCTTAGCAAGGTGCTTGGTCCACGAGGAAGTGATATAAAGGGCTACGGAGAGGCAGTGGCCAAGAGAGTTGCCTTTGCGATATATGCCCTATTAAATAAGCAGTATGGTGGGAAAGTAGGAGACTTAAGATCGTACATAATGACGCTGGAAGAGGAACGTGACCGGGCAAATGTAAGGTATGACGAGCTTATGGGAAGGGTAGTGGGAATACTAGGAGACGAGTACAGGGAGTTAAGAACTGATTCCAAAGTATTTATGGAAAAGTTGACTGGAGTATTAGGAGAAGACCTTAAGCAGTCAAGGATTGATCACGAAGCGCTTGCGGAGAGATTAGCTGACATAGATGGTTTAAGATCACAAATAAAGACCTTGGATAAGGAAAGAAAGCAACTGAAGGAAGGGTATGAATCCCAAATAACAGCGCTGAAAAATGAGCATAGTGAAGAGGTGGGAAACTTAAGATCACAAATAGCTAAGCTTGATTCAAAAATAGAAGGACTAGAATTAGAAAGAACAACCTTAGCAAGTGACCTTGCAAAGCTGAGAGCAGACCATGAGCAGCTTAAGACAGCAATAACAACGCTAGCTGGAGCAATGCCTCATGAAGAGATCGGGAAAAAGTCAGGAGAGGAGTTATATGGCTTTCTTCTCAAAGACTCAAAAGTGCCAGACATGGTGATAGAGGGCGTGGGGAAATTCATTGACTTCAGGAAGTATTTGGGGGTAGCTGTTGAGAGAGGCATTCAAGAAGCATGTAAACGCATGGAAGAAATGTCAAGGACAATCCCATAGGAAGCCAGAAGTCGTTCTGATTGTTCATTAAGTCTTGCTATTGTCTCAACCGAAGCACGCAAAGCATCTCTCCGAACCGCCAAGTCACAAATGGCACAAATCATTAGCATGCTCTCTTCACTAGCTCCTTCACTTTTGTGAACCTTCTCACTCACACAATCTGACGACCTGTGCAGTTGCGCAAAGTCCGTTCACTTTCAGGGAGGATTTGCCGACATTTTGCCGACAAACTCGTTGGCACCGAGCGCTACAAGACGGCATGGGGAGATACCAGCGAAGGGAGCACTCCAGAGTCAAAAACACACAACGCTATTTGGAATGAAGACGCGGCACATTGGGTCTGCGACTCTTAATCAGCCGGTTCTGTGTTTGAGTCCCAGGCGGCTCATTACAGATACAGAATCATCTTCAACCGGCCTCCTTGAGCAGAGTGAAGAGGGGCTGATTTACACGTTCAGCCAAAACTGTCATAGGCTGAACACGACACAGGTTGCAGGCTGTCAGTACCTGACTACGCTAGTGGATGCGCTGGTAGTCTACAAGATTTGTGCTAGAGCCGAGGGGAAAAGCCTGAAGACAGTGATGGCGGTGGCACAGGCAGTGTATGCTGATTCTCTTCCCTGCCACTACGGCGTGCTGAGCAGGACATGCGCCTGTTTCCTTCCCCATCTCCGCAATGTGGCCGGCAGCAACCCAACCGCGAAGGCGAGCTTCTTCTCTATTCCTCTTCGCCCTCCCACTCCTGGAGGGTACGCCCGTACTTGCCGTGCAGGTAGCCACACAGCAACCCTGCCTCGAAGACATGCATCTTGACCAAATGCTCCTTCTGTTGGTCCTTGTCCGGAAAGGCCATCTCAAGGAGCTTGTTCACTATGTCCACCACCTCGTGCCTGTCCCTGAGGGGCCCAATTTCGGTCTCCAATATGCGCTCCAGTTCGGGTAAATCGAGATTGGTCCCGAACTCCCAATTCAGCATCTCTAGTATCGTCACTTGCTTGGCCCTCCTTCTTTCTTTTCTTCTGATCTATCTTCTTTTGGTAAGGCTGGCCCATCTTTTCATGCTTTCTACTGCCCAGCTTTTCCCGTATGTTTGCTCCTCTCCGCTAGACGCGACCAAACCAGCCTGTACCCTTTCTACCTCATCAGACTATCATCTCCTTCTTGATATTGTTCTACGAGAAGGTCAATAAAAAGGGCGCTAGCAACCGCCATCACAAAGCGATTCCGGTGCCCTTTATTGATCTTCCGCCCCAAGGCGGATAGACTGAACATTCGGGCTGGAGTGCTTTATCCATCTGCCAGGCCCAGTAATGGCCAAGGTACTATTGGCAATGTCTCACACCTGGCACCGTTTCTCATCTACCCCTCCACCTCGCTGTTTATCCACTCCAGGTAGTCTTTGTTTCCACCGACAATAGGTATGGCAATTATCTCGGGGACCTGGTAGCTGTGAACCCCTTTGACCAGATTGACGATTTCGGGAAGCAAAGACGCCTTGCTTTTGATGATCATGAGGCTTTCCTGGGCTGAATCAATGTGACCCTGCCACCAGAAGACCGAATCCACCCTAGCCAAGATGTTGACACAGGCAGCTCTTCTTTGATGAAGCAGCAGCCTAGCTATCTGATGGGCCTCTTGTTCCCCTCGAGTGGTAACAAAAACAACTATGTCATCTGGTTCTGTCGTCGGCACTTTCTGTTCTTGCCTCGTATCCTAGGTTGCTTTCGACTTAAGGCACACCTCTCCAGCGACTTTCATCTGCGGTGTTGTCGCCTCTATGGACTATGGTACCCTGTTTTGTGGCTGTGAAGCAAACTGAAGCACGACCCGGCGGCTGCACCCGTGGCGCAGAGGATGTTCAGAGGCTCCCTGACGGAGAAGGGCTCAAAACATATCGTCAAAGGGGGTAATGCCGACAACATGACCACGGGAACGGGCAGGAAAGTGGGGTATAACGTCGCTCCACCAGTTGCTGCGCAACGAGGCTTGCCCCGGCGTAAAGATTAGGAACCCTGTCCGACAGGTGTGAGCAAGAGTACAGGCTTCGACACCGGGAGTTGATATGTACTGAGAGTACAGTATTATCGAATCCTAGAACGCGAGGGCTGGTCAAGCTGGCTGACTACATACACCAGCTAAACAGAGCAACAATTCAACCTTTCACGCAGGTCGGTGACCGTTGAGCATCTACGGATATCAGCCTATTGACTGTCCGCAGGCCCATCCATACTCGATATAGGGCGACCTGGCTTCTCTACGGCGGCTTTCAACTTTATCGTAGTCTCTGTCGCCTCGGCCACATCCTCGGGGCTGAGGAAAAGGTCATCGTCGGGGGGATTTCTGTTTACAATGAACTTCCTGATCTCTCCGCTCCAACCATCGCGGGCCACGTGGTCAACAGAACCCAAGGGCTCTCCATTCTTGTCTACTACGCTCGCTCCGACTCTTATATTGATCTCCCGCCTCCTTACTGACAAATCTCATCCCTAGGCTTGTAGAGAGGTTTCAGAAATGTAGCTCGGCACGGGCCATGTCGAGCACCGCATAGGGCTGGTGGCAATTGCTCGGCGGCACTGCATCCGCCTCGATTATGGCGCTTGCTCCAAGGTTGCAAATTCTGGTACCCTTACCTGGCCCTTCTATGCAATCATGCCCCCCGAGCCAGCCTATGTTCCACTGGCAGTCCTCTTGCTGGCACTTCAAGAACTGCTTGCCCATAACCTCGATAGTGTCCTTATCCGTCTCCATGCACCTCAAGCCCTTTAGTCTTGGCCTACCTTTCTAGCAAGTATTCGTGTATACGTATCCTCGATGTCCCTGCGCAACCCGGTTCACCTCCAACCACGCTTAGATTTCCGGCGCCGTTAGTCTTCTTCGGGCCTTTCCTAAGGTAACGGGAGTCTGTTCACAAGTCTTCCTGCCTCTTTTGCTACTACCCCTCTTCCCCAGTTGTTGCAGTTCAACGCAATCGCTTCGTTATTCCTCGTCCTCCTCCTTACGTATGACCAACCTGCGGCCTTCACTCGTGTCTGCAGCGTCAACTGTAATCCCTTCCAGCTTCGTGGCCAGTTCTGGTGCTACAAGCAGCACCTTCATCTCATCGTGCTCTACAACCTGGTCGCCCTCCGATTCTCTGTCGAGTACCAAACCAAGCTGTCCCGATGGCTGTGATTCAAGCCTGATGCCAACGTCAGGCTCGCTCGTATGGGCCAGCAGCTTCTCCTTCAACACCTGCTTAGCTCCTTCAGTTACTGTCACCATTTCTAACCTCCTTTAGTTTTTCTACATGACTAGCCTTTCTCGCTTGGCGGAGAAGCTTTGTTCATGATTCTGTTTTTCTGTCTTGGGCTTCCCTTGCTTTCGGCAACCAGATTGGCATTCTCCCCTTGGTTCGTGGTGATACAGATTTGCCCCGCGGTCATTCTTTGTGTGATCGGCAAAACCTGGGGGAAGTTGACTGGCCATAGGCTGAACGGCCTAGTCGAATATTCTGTTGTTAGAAAAAGAAAGCTGGCTTATCATCCAGCACACAAACATGGTACCATGTCACCCTCCGACGATGCAACCCGATCCAGGCTCTTTGTCAAACTGTGGGGAAGTGGGGTTGAATCTGTCGGAGTTCTGGCTATGATAATGGGAGATAGATGTTGGTTCCGTGGTCATACACGGCCCTGACAATGCTTAGTGCTATGGAAGGAGGGAACAATGGAACTCAAACAGGTCAACGAAACTCTGAACCGCTACATAAGGCCGCAGACTTTCCCCTTGGCTCTTAAACTATGCCGGTCTGAAAGGGAGCTTCCGCAAGGGGCGAAGATGCCGTTGCGTGATCTGGGGTACCAGGTGATCCTTTGCCAGGCCTACGGCATCGCAAGGCGCTATGGATGGACGCTCGCAGTGGGCAAAGACGACCAGTGCTGCATCGGTGGCGCTGCGGCTATGGGCTTCATCGCTGAACTTCCCGAAGGCCTGCCCCCGGTCCCAGCCGAGAGACGGCTTGAGTTTGGCAAGTACAGTCATCTGCTGATAGCGCCCGTAGAGACTGCTGACTTTGAGCCTGACGTGATTGCCATCTACGGTAACCCCGCCCAGGTCTGCAGGCTTGTCCAGGCGGTAATCTGGCCAACGGGCCAAGAAGTTTCTGCCAATGTCGGCGGAGCTGCGCTCTGCGGCGCTGTTATTGGGGGCACGGTGCTCAGCAATGAATGCCAGTTCATTCTCCACTGCGGAGGCGAGCGCATGTTTGGCGGAGCCCAGGATGATGAAGTCATCTTCACTATGCCATGGGACAAGGTTGAGGCAGTGCTAAAGGGGCTGGAGGATACCCACAAGATGGGTCTCAGATACCCTGTACCGACCGATATAACGCATCGCCCAGCGCTGCCACCCATGTACGAGGTCCCCAAGGCTCCCTGACGTGGAAGAGTTCATGGAATGTCTCCGAGGGGATGAAGGGGCGGCGCACTGGTCTCATGGAAGGGGAGCTGAAAGCCCCGAAACCGCCATCTCCTCCGCCGTTTCTACTGGCTCCGTGGGTGGGGGCTAGCTTCGGCTTCTCAGGGAAAGGAATTACTCCTCTACGGTAACCTTGAGTATCGCCTCTCCAAAGCCCCCGCAGTTCGAACCTGTATCGGGACAATGAATGTAACGGGTGAACTTACCTTTCGGATCGTCACCCTCCGTCAGCTTATCCAGTATTGTGTAACATGCCGACTCCAGGGCAGCCAGAAGGCTGATACACATGTTGTCCTTGCAATCGCTGGCGCGGAGCACACCGTTGCCTCGGATGATATATTTTGCCCCGACTTGGTGGGCAGCACAGTTCTTGGCGTGTATTACCTCGCCGACGATCTTGCGGCGGACCAGTAGCGGTCCAGCCTCCAGCGCCTTTTTGCGCTGGGGGTCGGCCATCATAATCTTCATTTCCTCATCGGTATAGCCCATGCTTTCTTGAATCCGACGCCACAGTTCTGAAGCCATGATACCTCCTAGCTTTGACCAGATTCCCGCCATATTATACTTGATTATCCGTGGACGGGCTCTGTCATACCGCTTGTTGCTAATTAGCCATCCTCCACGGGGGACCGCTTGATGCCCTGGCCGGTACCACTACAGCAATTCCCACAGGTCCCTCAGCCAGAAGAATCCTCCATCGGCAAAGGAGAATTGACACAATTTCCTGAACGCCCTACACTGTCAACAGGCCATCCGGAGGTGTGGCTCCAATGATATGCCCTACGTGTAACAGCGACATGATAGTCGTCGAGCATAACAGGATCGAGCTTGACTATTGTACCAACTGCCGGGGCGTGTGGTTTGATTCTGGGGAACTCGAGCTTCTGCTGGAGTCCATGAACCTGGAGGGCGCCGACCTCTTCTTGGGGAATATCCTGGACTCCGTAGAAGCCAAGTCATCGGAGAAGAAGCGCAGGTGTCCCATCTGCGGCCGTAAGATGAACAAAACGACCATAGGGCAGGACCGGGAAGTGCTCATTGACGTCTGCCCGCAGGGGGATGGGCTGTGGTTTGACGGCGGCGAAGTTGGTGACTTGATAACACAAGTGGCTGAGAAGCCGTCACAGAGAGGGGGTTCTCAGCAAGAACTCATAACCTTCCTGGGGGAAACGTTCCGCGCCGGGTAGTCGACTACCGGGGGCGTGCATCGGTGATCCAGTCCAGATAGGTTGGTGACACCCCAGAATCGAGGGGTCATATTGCAGTCCAAGCTTGGGAGGCGCCCTTGCAGCGCATTATGTCACTGCCGGCGAAGCGATGCCCACAGTGTCCATTAGTCTTGGGGCCAGATTCTCCCGCCTTCCCTGACTGAACACCTGTAAACCTTGGCGGAGAACCTACAGCGCGGAGCGTTCGAACCGATCTATTGAGTCACACTGAAACGGCGTATGTAGTACATATGAGATGTTCTTGGCAGGAAAGCCAGACATCCTGGTGGTTCTAACAGGGTGGAAATGGAATCGGGCCGCCGCAGACAGCCATCTTCACGAAGATGAACTGAGGCCTGACGAGGTTGACTGAAACCATTGAGCCTGGCACACTAGGTGACACAGCAAAGATGGACAAGCTGGAGCAGTATTCGGCTAAGGAAGGGCCAAGGTGGGTGCGTTTCATTGTCCGGTAGGAGCACCGTTTCATGACGGTGATGGCTGTATTCTTTGTGGCTTATGCCAAGCAGCAACCAAGGAGGAGATGGTCAAAGCGACGGAAATAATCAGAGCCCACTTCAGGGCACAGGCGCAAAGAAGAAGCGATTTCAAGAAGGTAGCTATCTGTGGCAAAGGGGGCACGGGTAAGAGCACCATAGCTACCTTGATAGCAGGTGCTCTGAGCGAGATGGGCCGGAGCGTCTTGGTCATAGATACCGATGAGTCCAATCCGGGGCTATGCCGCATGCTTGGTTTTGACGAAGAGCCGAGACCACTGATGAAGCTATTGAGCAGGTTTTCCCCAGGAGAACCTGACCCTAATACTGAGTGGATAAGACGGGACCAAATCTCCATCTCGGATATTCCCTCGGGATATATCCTGGAGAGAGATGGCCTCAAATTTATGATGGTGGGTAAGATAGAAGACCCTCTGCAAGGTTGCGCTTGCACCATGGCAGACATGACCAGAGAGTTCGTTGGGAAACTCCTGCTCAAAGATAACGAAGTCGCCATCATAGATGCTGAGGCAGGCATTGAAAGCTTTGGCAGGGGTGTGGAAAGAAGTATTGATACAGTGCTGGTGGTAATTGAACCCTCCTTTGATTCCATAGCCATCGCTGAGAAGATAAGTTTCATGGCTGATGGTATTGGTGTGAAGATGGTTAAGGCTATCCTCAATAAGATTCCGTCAGAGGAGGTCAGGAAAAGCATAAGCGAGACGCTGGTGAAGAGAGCCACCGTTAGCGAGATTGGCACGATCCACTTTGATGCCGAAATCAGCAAGGCTGGGTTTGGAGGTGATCCGCTGGGTGAATCGAGGGCAAAGGAGGAAATGAAGGAGATCATCCGCAACGAAGGGTTTCTCCCATAATGGGCGTGGCTCTCCCAAGGTAGGAGCTGGGCCACTGTAATGTGGCCCAATTAGAGAGACAACAGCGACCATGGGGAACTGACCTAGGTTAGCTACTGAGGGAAAGGATGGGAAAAACAGGGATTGAGAGGATGAAGGTAGACCAAGGGTGTTCCAACGTGCCAATGGGGCCTCGCCGCCAATGGTAGCGGGTCGAGAGCGAGAAGTGAGCCCATGCCCCAAAGGCCTGACCGGGATGGCAGCCCGGGGCCGGAACGGGATCCAAAGCAAGAAAAGCACACAAAGGAGGCAAGATGAGCACCAATAAGTGTCCCCATTTCATCCCAGATGACAGAATACCGAGATGCAAACTTGATGGAACACCCTGCATATTTGCGTCTACGAAGCAGTGGTGTGAGAAGAACCCCAATAACGAGTTACCCAAGTCTAAGGGGGGCAAGCGGTAGATTCTTCGGCATAAATATACACGCTTCTGTTCCAAAGACAGGAATAGGCAGCGAAACGTTGGAGAATCAAAGCCAATAGAAACACTTTGTCCATGTGAAAGGAGGAGATGAATGAAACCGAAGAAGTGGCCTAGCGACCCGAGAGTGAGGAGCTACACCGAGGAGGAAGAGGAGATGTACAGGGAGCTCGCCAAGAAGCTCACTGACCAGGATCCCACACTGAGGGGAAGCGAATCCAAGTGGCTGGCTCGCATATACAAATTTGTGGCCACCCCAGATCAGGTTAGAGTGCTATTGGAATTGCCGACGCCGGTGGAGGAGATAGCGCAAAAGCTGGGGGTGGATAGGAAGTTTGTCGACGATACAATCCAGGACCAGCTTGAGAAGGGAGTGATTATCCCCAGCAAAAGGGAGGGGGTCTGGTACAACATGCGGTCATATGAACAATTCCACGACTCCACCCTCCCAACTACAAAATACGAGCATGAAGAGTGGTGGAAAGACTATCAAGATGCCTGGGGAGCATTCGCTGACTCAGAACTTGACCCCAAATTTAAGTTCACGGTCAGGGATATGACGGCGCCAAGGGTCAGGGTCCTGTGCAACTACAAGGCACTTGACAGGGTCCCGCCCGAGGATGTGACTGTGTTTGATAACCTTCCAGACATATTGGCATCTATACCACCGATTGCTTACGAGCCCTGCTCCTGTCGTAGAGGAGAGAGAACCAGGGAATGCCACAGTCCTGAGAACACCTGTATTCTGAATGGCAGGACAGCCGAATACAACATCAGGAAAGGCTCAGCCTCAGAAGTCAGTGTAGAAGAAGCCTTAGAGATTGATAACAAAGGGCTGGACTGGGGTTTGGTTTCGACTGTGCCAAACTTGAGGCGTCCCACGGGTGTAATTTGTGTTTGCCATCCTTGCACTTGTTGTTTCTACTTCCGCGTTGCCATCAAATACGATTTCAACCCAAAGAATTATGTGAAGCCGAGCCGCTACCTGCCTGAAGTTGACATCTCGAAGTGCAGAAGCTGCCAGATCTGTGTGGAGGCCTGCCCTTTTGGTGCTGTCACCATGATGCCTTATGCCGACGAGAAGCATTCACGGCATCCACTGGGGAGCCCCAAGTGGAAAAGCGCGACTGACCTTGACAAATGCATGGGCTGTGGCAACTGTGCAATCAAATGCCCCACCGGAGCCAGGGCGATGAAGCTGGCGCAGCCATTGGATTGGATCCCAGAAGAAATGGAAGTTTGAGGGCCTGCGTAGGGTTTCTGTAGCTAGGCACTATGTGGCTGCAGGTATGCAACGCGAAGGACTTGGGATACAGTGAACAGGAGGCAGGATCTGAAGCGGTGATTGGCGAGCTCGTTATCCTCCATATGCTGCGCGCCCTCTCACGTCCATACCTTTGGACGAGTACAATGGGGTGACAAACAAGTCTCGTCTGCAGTAAACTTGGTACAAACGGCCCTGGAGGTGTTCTATGATAGCCGTGTACGTCATTATCGGTATTGTTGTGGTTCTTCTCATCGTGTTCATTGCAACCTACAACAGGCTGGTCAGGCTGCGCAATCAACTAAAGAACGCCTGGGCCCAGATTGATGTCCAGCTAAAGAGGCGCTACGACCTTATCCCCAACCTTGTGGAAGCGGTCAAAGGCTACATGAAGCACGAGCGAGAAACACTGGAAGCCGTAACTCAAGCTCGAAACCTTGCCCAGCAGACGGCATCCTCTGGAGCAGGCGCGCGCGCTCAGGGCCAGGCTGAGGGTGAGCTAAGCTCAGCTCTATCTCGGCTTCTGGCGGTGGCCGAAGGATACCCTGACCTTAAGGCCAATCAGAACTTCCTGGCTCTTCAGGAGGAACTCACCTCAACTGAAAATAAGATAGGCTTTTCCCGCCAGTACTACAACGATTCAGTCCTGAGG
>CAZHQV010000065.1:0-11288 GCA_964534285.1 uncultured Dehalococcoidales bacterium | reverse complement strand
GCATTTACCACCATCAAGGCGGCTACAACAACACCCTTGGCCAATTTCTGGCTTGCTGTCCCCAAGCCGCCTTTGGTAGCCCTTTTCATACCAAGGAACTTGCCTACCGTGGCACCAGTGCCGGCACCAACACATCCCTCAGCAACCCCAGCATTGCTAGCGGCAAGGCAAGCCTGGTAACCTTCCTCAACTCCAGGCCTGGCCTTCCGGCTGCCTATGTTAATGTCGTAGAGAATAGCTGCCGGAACAATAGGCACTACGCCAGCGCTGGTCTCATGACCAACTCCACGCTCCTCAAGGTACTTCATAACACCACCGGCAGCGTCCAATCCAAAAGCGCTGCCACCACTGAGGAGGATAGCATGAACCTTTTCGACCGAATGCCCAGGACGGAGCAGCTCGGTCTCCCTGGTTCCGGGCGCTGAACCACTGACATCGACTCCAGCCACAGCCCCCCGCTCACAAAGGATCACTGTGCACCCAGTTATCCCCTGCTTATCTGTGTAGTGTCCTACTTTGATTCCCGCAACGTCGGTTATGGCGTTGTGCATGGCAATAATAATAGCCCTCTCAGCGACGCCGAGAGGGCTATGTCACCACACGCTATGCATCCGTCTCGGTCATTGCCGATCCAAGCGGATATTACGCTGTAATTCTAGCAGCCTTCCCCCCTTTTGTCAAATCCTGGTGGCAGCACTGTATGAGCTATCACGGACAGTCGAGACAATCAACGAGGAGTTCTTTGGCAAGCTCCAAGGAGAGATAGCTCGTGAGCTAAGGCTGATGAAGCCAGAGGAGGCTGAACCTGAATCCCTGCCACGCTGGATTGAGGCACTCTGCCGGAAGCTCCTCGCCTTGACCGACCTGCGCACGATACCCGCTGTGGGGGCTAGTTACATCAAATGTGGGACTGCCGCCCTGTTCGCAACTGGCACTGGGGTTAACAGCCGGGGGGCGGAGGCACCAGGAGGGCCACACTGATTAATGCTGCAATCCGTGGAATGGGGCCTATTTGCCGCACGTTGTTAGGTGTTAGAATGTGAATATGGTGTACAATGACCGAGGAGGGTAGGAATGCAAAAACAGACTTGGACACCGCCAACTGCAGGAATCCTCTGCATTATTGCTGGAGTTCTGGGCATAGTCATCGGCACAGTAGCTGCCGCCATGGAAGCACTTATAACGGTGCTCCCCATCACGCCTGAAATTCTTGCTCGATTCCTTTGGGTATTTAGCGCTGCCCCAATCGTGCTGGGGATAGTTGCCATAATAGGTGGTATCTGTGCATTGCTGAGAAGGAGGTGGGGACTGGCCTTGGGGGCGTCCATCTGTTCTCTGCTTTGCGTTTTCCCGCTATTGCCAGCCATGATACTGGGGATACTAGCCATCATATTTGTCGGGATAGGGAAGCGCGAATTCGAATAAGGTCCCAGGATGGTTCGAACCCCAACCCGCTAGGAACGAAGCTACGATACGGGAGGAACAAGCACCGTTCGCCTTTTGTATTTGAGGTCGATGGGTCTCGGAGGCGCTCTTCCGTTCATGTAGGGATCTCATTCGGTGCTTCATCTGTCCACATAGGGCCAGAGGCATTTCAGTGAGAGCAGCGAACTGCAAATAGGCCATCATCAGAAATGGGCATAGAGGGCATCACATCAGTTCCTTCGATACACGGCTTCACACCAATTCCACAGTAGTGATTTTGATAGCGAAGTATGAATACTGGAGAAGTTGTTATCCTCGACAAACAAGTTCAAGTCTTGAGTCGTTGTCACGCCGTAGCTATGCTTAAATGATCTTGCAATCTTGGCTACGAATCTGGGGTAGACAATATCAGCGTAGACGAAACAACCTTCAGGTTTGAGCACCCTATGTATTTCCTTTAACGCGTCTAGCCAATTGGATATGTGATGCATGACCCCAAACGATAGGACAACATCAAAGCCGGTATCTAGGAAGGGTAGATGGGTCGCATCAGCCGCCAAGAAGTGGATATTTGGCATATCATGAACACTCTTTTGTGCAAGCTCGATCAGTTCTGGGTCCAAGTCAATTGCGGTGATATTTGCATCATAATTGCTGGCAACGTACTTTGACACTGCGCCACTCCCACATCCCACTTCCAGGAAATCCTCCTTCCCTTCCAGACTCGCAAAGTGCAACAGCTTTTTGGCACGGTTGACAGCTTGCCTGGCGTGCTGAGGACTGGTCATAACCCTTTTTTCAATTCTGCTCAGTTTCATCCTTTTCCCCCTTAGCCTTGATCTCCTGTACCAACTGCTGTGGCCATGTTAAGCCCGTTCATCGCCAGCTGTCAACGCCCCTGCCAAACCCCAAATCAGCTTCGGCAGCCAGCCCGAATAAACAGTGCAGAAACGGAGCCACAGTATTGAGAAATCAAGTGCGTCGCCCTGAACGAAGAGCGGAACCCAGGAAGTTATTTGCTTCAGATACGCAGCGGGGCACCAAGAAATTCGCGATAGATTGGCTGCACGGTCTTTAATTATGAGGCGTGTCTGATGTATGATTGAGGCCGAGGCACACTGGAAAGGAGGTGTATTGATGGCCACGTATGTGACGCTGGTTAAGTTCACGTCAGAGGGACTGAGAAGCATGGGGGACTTCAGCAAGGAGTGGGAGGAAGGATCGAAGAGAGTTGCACAGATGGGAGTCAAGTCAATTGGCGCGTATGGTCTCCTGGGGCCCTACGATATGATGTTCATATACGAGGCACCAGATGAGAAAGTCGCGGCAAGTGTGCCCTTATCCTTCTCATCCCAGAAAGGGGGGGCGCAGACGGAGACCTGGACGGCTATACCGATGGAGGAGTTCGTAAAGCTCGCCGCAAGGCTCAAGGGCTGAACCTTGTTATCTTGCCCTGCCTGTGCCTCACCTCGTGGAAGTCCGTGCAGCCAAAGAGTGACGCGAAGAGCATAACGCTAGCCGCGTCCGCTCGCGGTTTGCTTAGCGAGACAGTGTAAGGAACCTCGCCACTAGTATTGCTGCTAACATCAACGTCAACAAGGGGACGCATGTAGTAGTCTCAGCTCTGTGACAAGGGCTTGTGCCACCGCGCAAGTGAAACTTGACAAACAATCAGGGATGTGTTACAGTAATAATGTCCCGAGGAGCCGAACTGAAGTGGCAGAGGGTGGGGGCGATTTAGGCGGAAGCCGAAAAGTGTTGGCCAAAAGGTAGCACAAGGTAAGCGGAAGCCGAAATCGAGGCAGGGTAAGAGAAGTAAGGTTACTCGGGACAGTTTTTTGTTCCGACCATAGGCAGATGTCTTGGCCCGTCACGCCGGGTAAGCTCCGGACTCCATTCTCTTGATGCGCCGGTCGGTTCTAGGCTTCCCGCTTCGGAGCATCCTGCCGATTTCAGCCATCCATCTTCGATGCACGGGCGGGATTGGGTTGTCCTATGAGGAGTTCTATTTCAGCTACGCCGAAGGCGCAATTGCGCTAACAGGCAATTTCAAAACGGCAGGGTTGATAGCGCAACGAAGCATATACTTCAAGAGACAGTCCTTATACAGATTTAGTTGTGAGTCAGCTAGCCAGGCATGCCGCCAGTGACGTTTACCGTCCCACCCGGCCACTCAGGCCATCGCTTGTCCTGAGATTCGTCAAAAGTACAGCCGGGCCAGCCTCTTCCTCAGTGCCTCCAAATTCACGACGTCTTCCCTATTGTACTGCAGCAGCAAAGCCAGGGCATTCCGGTCACCATGATCATGGTACCTCCACCACAGCGTCACTGCCTCCAATCCACCGATGCCCTGCAGCTGCCTGGGAATTCCCAACTGGCGCTCAACGGCCTTGAAGCCACCATATAGATTGTTTCTCCAGCAGTCGTACATCAGGTCATGATGGCGAAATTCAACCGCAAGGTCTATCCCCAGGCAAGCATCAATAAACGGGAGGTCAAACCTGCTGCCGTTATACGTATAGACTGTATTGACACCCTTGAGGACTCTGAGAACGTTATCGCCGGTCACTGCTTCATCTACTAATTGAATAAGTCTACTATTCCCTACGTCACATCGGTAAATGCCGACCACAGTAATATAGTCAGAAAGGCGACCCAATCCGGTAGTCTCTATATCGAGGTAGGCTTCAGCCATTCGCCTCATAGCTTGCGCCTCCTAGTACAGGGGAGCATCACGCGCACCAGTGACAGCTGGATTGTCACAAGTGCTATTCTGTGTTAGGACACAGCCCACCTTCACAAAGGTTGAAGCTGCATCTGACCAGCAAAAGGCACCATCCGGTCTTTCTTGCCCAATTCTGCCAGCCTTAAGCCATCTATCCAACCTAGACTCATTATATAGCACAAAGTAGCAAATCACCACACCGCATGTTGGTCCGTGATTGGCACACCAGTTGCACTTCTCCCTGGGGATTACAGTAGCACTATGGCGTAGTCGCGGCCTGTTCGAACCTGAGACGATCGATTATGTGTGCCTCCTTGTGGCTAGGTGATCTTCAACCACTACTTCACCTAGCGCATCAGGGGAGGTAAAAAAGACCCTGCCCAGGTTTCTCCTGGCCAAGATAGAGGCAAACTCCTTCAAAAGGGTGTTCTGGTCCAGCATGATTACATTCAAAGTAATGCCATCTTGTCGGTAACGCAGAGCCTCTTCCAAGACCCCGCCAACAGCTTCATTAAATCCAATATAGACACCCCTTTCGGTGTTGGGTTCCGTATCAGTAACCAAATAGACTTGTTTATTGCTTTTCTCAGTTACCATGGCTTTCCTGACAACTTGCATGGCAGATCTCATATCTGTATTGCCACCGGAACAACCTGTATTTGATATGTCATAATGTGGGATTTCCTTAACTCTATCAGAGAATAGGTAGACTCTCAGCTTGGCTTTTGGTTCTCTCCTTATCAACTCAGACAAAGCTAAGCCCGCGTCTCTCGCTGCATTGACCTTCCCTCCCCTCATGCTTCCACTATTGTCTATTACCAGGGCGGCACATATTTTAGTCTCATGTATTTCTTCGTACACTTGGAAATCCTCCTGCTTTAGGAACATCTTCCCCTCCGAGGGATTCCTTTCCAAAGCATTGAGAAGGGTTCTCTCAAAATCAATCTTGTCGTATTGATCCCCAAGCTCATACCTCCTGGAGCTGCTGGAAAGCTGTGAGCCATAACCCTTCTCTTCTACGGTATGGGGGCCAATTTCTTTTTTCATCAGGCTACTCAGGATTCTTCTCAAAATATCATTGGCGAGTTTTCTGGCGCCCCTAGGCGTAATGGTTACCTGCCCTTTCTCCATTTTGAGATACCCCTGCCGGATATACGGCTCCAACGCCCGCTCCAAATCCTCGCTTCTTAAGCTGTCCAGCTCGTAGCCCAACCTCCTCATCTCCTGCTCTATCTGCTGCCTTCTCTCATCGCTTTTGACAAGCTCGGAGATTTCACCAATATCCTCAGCGCCTGAAGTCTTACCCCTAAGCTCACGTACGACTGCTTGCTCGAGCTGCTTCAATTGCGCTTCGTATTGCGCCAGGTTCCTCTTCCGCTCCTTCAACCTTTCCTTTCTATAGTCGTTTGCCCTTGTTCTTAGGCTGTCCATCTGGTCAACTTCCCTAAGCAAGTCCTGGATAAGACGACCCTCAGAATGAGCGATTTCAGCTAGTATTTCACTCTTCTCTATCTCACCCATCTCACCCGTCATACATCGCGTGCAGAGTTCCATTTCTCGGCTACCCCCTGCTCCAGCCCACCATCTTGGGGACGAAGACCCCCTTCCCATCAATGATTTCCGTAATCAAGGACTTACTGATAATGCCCCTATGACAGGCAATGTTAACCAGAGTCTCCAAAGCTGAATGGTTGTATTCCTCCAAGATTCCCTTATCCACACTGGCTGGATTAGCGTAAAGCTCCCTCTCAGCGTCATTTAGCCCCTTTTCTACTTTCTCCTGTGCTGCTTTTTGCATCCAAGCTACTGCTTTGTTTAGCTGCTCACATCTGTGGAATGCATATGTAACGTTGCCCAGTTCCTCAGAGAATAGCCAAGTGATCTCGTTGGCGACTTTGCCCTCGTCCCAGTCATAGGGAAAGTCAAAATCCTCGAGGGCGTTCCATAGGATATCTTCAGCGATCTCATCGCTGCGCCTAAAACTCTCCCTCGGATTTTGGAAATCCATGAAGTCGGCTTTCAAACCTATTCTGCCCCTTAGGCCCAGTTTTAGCCCATCGCACGCATCTCTTAAATTAGCCACCTTTCTACTTTCCAACTCCACGGACGCATAAACATGGTCCATCGCCTTAATAGAGGCCCTTATGGAGGCTCCTCTATCCAGCCAACTGCATCTCCGGCTGTGCCTCACAGCCTTGTTCACTAAATCAACAATCCACCAAGGTGCAATTACGTTCCTTTCCACGTCCTTCACGGTGGGATGAGAGTCCAAGTCAGCTTTCACAGCAGTTTCATAGCGGTCGCCAACTCTGAACTTCTCGGCAAGCATTATCTCCCTTTCCACCTTTTCCTCAGGCAGATTCATATAGATGAGCTCCAACCTGTCCAGCAGGGGCCGGGGCACCTCATTAACGTGGGCAAAGTCCTGAGGATTTCCCGTAGCTACCAGAACCAAATCCAAAGGATGCTCCCAGTTGTATTCCTCCAAGATTGCCTTGCCTTCCTCCAGAATGGGATGCAGCAGAACCTGAACTTTCGTCCGGATAGCCGGGAGCTCGTCTATAAATAGGATTCCACGGTTAGCCCTAAATACGCCGGTGCCCGTGAACACCTTGGGATCGGATGGGGATTGGCCCTGAACGATTGCCTGTATGTCTTTTAACCCCAACAACTTCGCTTCGTTGGTATATTCGTTTCCCTGAATTCGGGAAAACCTTCTCTCGCCGGGAATGGGTTCCACACCAATCTCCCTTATGGGGTCCTCACTTTCCCTGCATCTGGGACATAGCAGGTATCGCGGCCACGTGGGATCATCGTTGTAAGGACAACCTTTTATCCTGCACGCGGTTGGCAAGAGCCTCGTTAGCGATCTTGCCAGCCTCGTTTTTCCTGTTCCCTCCTCGGAAACCAACTATGGGTGGGCACCGGATAGTAAAGCCCGTATAACGTCTCTTTTGGCTTCTTCTCTACCTTGGATATCAGGCAGAGGGTCTTGCCCCTTCTCAATCTTTTTCAGGATCGAGTACCTCAGCTCATACTTCACCGGCAACGGCTGATAACTATCCATATCAAATTCCGAACAATCAAGCTTATCCCTTTCCAAGAAACCTCCTTATCGCGAGAACATTTGCTCGCCTAGCCAGGGCACAGCGGAACAAGAAATCTACGTTAATTCGTTGCTAAGGAGCAGCCTCGTACGAATTCTACCACACGGGCAATGCCTGAACAAAAGACAAACGGCAGACCGATTAGCAACGCGTATGTGCCATTCTGACGCCACCATGTCATTGCGAGCGGAAGAGGCGGGAATCTCTTGGCAGAGGCTGCCTCATATCTTGTGGCGACGGGTCGGGCGTAGATCGGCTGCAATTTTCTGCACATGTCGAGCGGTTGAGCAGACTATGAGAAAAGAATGCAACCAGTCCAGGTTATCCTGTCTGGGCGGAATTTGTTGTCCAGACCGAACCTGTCCAGCAAAGCCAGGACATCAATTGAGATTGATTCTAACGACATTCTCGCTTCGTCGGGATACGGGCACGGCTCACCGAATTTCGCCCGGCAAGGCTCGCATAATTCGCAGCTTCCACCAATCATTCCCCATACAGGTTCTATTCCCTGGTTCCTTAGAGACTCTTCGAGTCCGAGAATCTTATGATGAAACTCTACTTTGGTACGTTTCACACCTTCATAATCGTTTCTCACATCCAAAAGTCTGGAGTATTGCAATAGGAGACCTCGCCGGAACTCGCAGAGCCGAGCTTTGATTTCTTCTAATGAGCCAACATGAGGTGGGCACATATAGTTGCTACGGTAATTGCCACACTTGTTTTCAGAGCAAAGGTCTCTTATTCTTTGTTCTGGAACCAGAAGCCGTGGGCTAAATTCCAGACAGGTCTCGATTCCCAATTGTCTGGCAAATTCCAATATGCTCATTAGCGAGGCCTCCATCATACAGTATCTCATTTGCCTGAGTCTATCGTAGATTCAGCTGTTCCAGGCAGAACACAGCGGTGCAGTCAGTCTCCAATTCAAAGGCGATGTGTTCTTCATTGACAACACTTATATACTACCGTATAATACGTACTAAATACGTGTAGTTTCTGGAGGGTACTATGCAGAAAAAACTCACCATCACAGTCGATGAAAAAGTATACGATGGTCTTCGTAAGAGAATAGGCCCTGGGCGCATCAGTCATTTCATCGAAGACTTGATACGTCCTCATGTGTTGGACGAAGAACTTGAACTTGCCTATGCTAAAATGGCCCAAGACGAAGAACGCGAAGCTGAGGCTCTGGAATGGGCAGAAGGAACCCTTGGAGCTGTGAATGATGAATCGCGGTGAAGTCTGGTGGGTGAACTTTGAGCCGTCCACCGGGGGTGAAATCCGCAAGAAGCGTCCCGCTGTCATAGTTAGCAATGATGCCTCAAACAAGCATTTGAATCGTGTACAAGTGCTGCCCCTTTCAAGTAATATTGACCGTCTTTATCCCAGCGAAGCGTTCGTGACCTTAGGGGCCAAACTGAACAAGGCGATGGCTGACCAACTTACAACAGTCAGCAAAATGCGCTTGATGAATCAGATTGGTAAGCTGTCTCGCGATGACATGTCGCAGGTAGAGCGAGCAATCAAAGTCCAACTTGCTCTGTCCGGTTAGAAAAAGGAGGCCTATGAGGCGCTGCACCGAGTCGCATGTGGCGGCGGAAATTGGGGTCGTGCTGCAAAGGAGAGTCAGCCATAATGTAAGCCAAGTTCTGCCCTGACCGTGCGGTGGGGGAGCTTGATCGTTAGGTTCTAGATGAGATACATCGTCGACACCTGCATTATTAACAAGTTGGTAGATGGCTTGATTGAGCCAGAAGGACTGCCTAGTGATGGCGATTTTGTTGCCTCTCATATACAAATTGATGAATTGAATAAGACCAAAGACGAGGACCGAAGAGCCAGACTATTCCTGAAGTTTGCGAAGATAATAGATGGTGTCGTTCCAACCGAAACCACCTTGGTTGGAGTATCTCGGCTCGGGGAGTCCAAATTGGGTGACGGAGTGATATACAGGTCAACTAAGGTGAAGCTTGACTCTCTGAATGGAGGAAAAACAAATAATGCAATGGATGCACTAATTGCCGAGGTTGCTATCAAGAACGAATATACTCTTCTCACTGCTGACTATCATCTAAGTGAGGTCGCCAAAAATCATGGCTGCAAGGTTCTTTACTGGCCAACCTAACAAGGCACAGCGGCTGCACGGTAGGCCGCAGGTTAAGTCTGGTGTTGTAAATAAGAGTTGATTAAGATTCAAGCCAAGTTTCGCAAGCATTATACAGCCAGTTGAGCTTGGTAGTTAGGCAGCGAAGATAGACCGGCGAGAGCACAGTTCTGGTAATCGTATGCCCTGCGTGTGACCTGAGCAAAGCTGCGGACACCTATGAAAAATCTGAGAACATATGGGAAGGCACCCTTTAACGTAGTTGTTATTCATGGTGGTCCTGGCGCGCCCGGGCAAATGGCCCCCGTGGCACGGGAACTATCTCTTGACTGGGGTGTTTTGGAGCCGCTTCAAACGGCAATATCTCTTGAAGGACAGGTGCAAGAGTTGGGGGACGTGTTAGAAAAGAACGGGGACTTTCCCGTTACCTTGATTGGCTGGTCATGGTCAGCGATGCTCAGTTTCATTTTTTTCGCCCGTTACCCGGCACTCGTCAAAAAGCTCATCCTCGTTGGGAGTGGCGTTTACGAAGAACAATACGCCGCTACTACTATGGAGACCCGGTTGAGTCGCCTCACTGACGAAGAAAGAAGGGAAGCCTATTCCTTGGTGGAAGCCATGAACGACCCCACTGTTGGAGACAGAAACACGCCCTTCGCCCAACTCGGGGATTTGTTCACAAAGGCCGACGCCTACAACCCCTTGCCCCTCGATTCCGGGGGTCTGGAGGTCCAGTACAATATCTATCAAAGTGTGTGGAACGATGCTATGGAACTAAGACATAGCGGGGAACTTTTGAAACTGGGAAGACAAATCCAGTGCCCGGTGGTGGCGATTCACGGCGACTACGGTCCCCATCCGCTTGAAGGAATCAAGAAGCCCTTGCCCGCTGTGCTAGAGAAATTTCGATTTATCCTGCTCAAGAACTGTGGGCACATGCCCTGGATTGACAAGGAAGCGATGGGCAAATTCTATGAAATCCTCAAAGAAGAATTGCGTTAGGGGAAATGACTGTCAGAATAGGGAGTGCTGTCCCGTTCTAAGGACAGACGCTGGCCGACAAGTCGTTGCGCTCCGGGCGGGAAGGGGCGGCTGCAAATCAAGTTTTGTTTGACTATTGAAAGCCACAACTCAATGGGGCAAATCTGACAGAAACTCAATGGCCGAGTCTGGTCGATGGGGTGGAAACTGAGCTTCCTATCACTTCTTCAGAGGCAACTTGCGCACGCTGTTTGACTTGCACCTGGGGCATACCCTCTCCCTGAGCTCCTGGTTAGGGTTTGCCGACGTCGTGTACTCGTGTCCACAATGGAGACACTTTAATGACTGCGCCACTACTCTGTCTGCTCCTTATGGGTTGCGGCGCTTGCTTCATTAGCATTGTCCTCGTCTAGTGTTGCGCCTTCGTCAGCAAGCACCTGTTTGGTACGCTCTATTTCCTCTCGGGTAACCTTCTTTCGCATTTCTTCAAGGTCGCGCATGATCTGGGCGAACCTTGGACCCTCAGCAGCGCTGATCCACTCCAGCTGCAGCCGCTCGGGCCTGATGCCTAGCTTCTCCATGCGATTCCATATCCTGTCGGCACGCTTCATTGTCCAGTGATTGGCACTGATGTAGTGACAATCACCTATATGGCATCCGGAGAGCAGCACTATGGGAGCACCAAGCTTGAACGCGTGCCATACAAACTTCTCGTCTACTCTTCCACTGCACATTACTCGAATGAAGCGGTTGTTGGGGGTATACTGCAATCTCGACACCCCCGCGAGATCACCACCGGCATAGCTGCACCAGTTACACAGGAAGGTTATGATTTTGCCCTCCGGTTCCTCTTCCAGGGGAGCACTTATCTGCGCCACTATCTGCTCATCTCGAAAGTGTTGAATCGCTATGGCCCCAAAGCGACACTCCGCGGCACAAACGCCACAAC
>CAZHQV010000064.1:0-11323 GCA_964534285.1 uncultured Dehalococcoidales bacterium | reverse complement strand
CTCGCATAGACGAACTCACTCCACGCTCCCCACGGCAAGCTTGCCACCAGTTCGAAGACTACGCGCTGCCTCCGCCGGGTCACCTCCCCACCAAGCTTACCAGCAAGCTCCCCATTAAGCTGCAACTCGGCTTCCGTGGAACACGATAACACCAGTTTCGTATGCTCACCTGAACCGGGCCTCGATGCTTGCCACAAAGTCGCATAAACACAAAACCACAAAAACGCGCCAAATGCACGACCAGTGCGTTTTGGTTATGATGCCCACACTGATTTCACAAAAGCGGCGCTGCTTATGCATACTGAAGGGACCATGGCGAAAGAAGCGCCTATCATTCTACCTGGCAATTGCCTACCGGAATGATTCAGGCATTAAGGTAGCCTAATCTCACGGGACGTGGTAATCTCTAGAGGGTGACAACTATGGACATACTTGAGGTAATCAAGAGCAGGCGAAGCATTAGGAAATACCGACCAGAACCCGTCTCTGAAAAGGAACTAGACAAGATTCTCGACGCCGGAAGATGGGCACCGTCAGCAGGAAACAGGCAGCCCTGGAAGTTCATAGTCCTAAGGAACGCCGAGGTGAGGGAAGCGCTTGCTGAGGCTGTCCCGACGGGGAGATTCATTTCCAGTGCCCCCCTTGGAATTGTAGTGACGATAAACCCCAAGGCTTCGAGCCACCCTATAGAGGATGGGGCAGCAGCAACACAGAATATGCTTCTTGAGGCGCATTCCCTGGGCCTCGGTGCCTGCTGGATCGGCCGCGCTTCCGGGACAGCGAATGAAGAAAGAGCAAAGAAAATCCTTAATATCCCTGAAGACGAAAATATCCTTTCTATCATTGCCATAGGCCATCCAGCGGAATCCCCTGAAAAGTCAAGGAGGAGCAGGGAAGAGACAACCTTCACTGATAGCTATGGGAGGCACTGAGGCGAATAGTGTAGAGGGACAGGCTGCACGGTAAGGAGGCTGAAGGAATGGAGATAACCATCGAGCGGACAAAGCTGTCCATGGTCCAGGCGGATATCACCAAACAAGCTACCGATGCCATAGTCAACGCCGCCAATCCCGGCCTGATGGGAGGCGGTGGAGTAGATGGAGCAATTCATCGAGCTGGAGGTCCCGCTATTCTGAATGAATGTAAGCAGATTGTTGCCAGGCAAGGGAGATTGCCTACAGGCAAAGCGGTAATCACCACAGGTGGAAACCTAAAGGCAAAATATGTGATACATACCGTAGGGCCCATCTGGCACGGCGGTAAAGGAGATGAAGCTGAGCTCCTAGCAAGCGCCTACAGGGAAAGCCTCAAATTGGCAACGGAGAGGAATTTAACCAGCATCTCCTTTCCATCCATAAGCACCGGTGCCTACGGCTATCCGGTGGATCAAGCAGCCACAGTGGCCACAACGACGGTAGTCTCTTTTCTCAAGGAGCAGCCTACCTCTCTCGCAGAGGTCGTATTCGCGCTTTACGACGCCACAACCTACGAAAGCTATTGCTCTGCATTGCAGCAAACAGCAGGCGGTTCTAGAGCGTAGGACCTGGGTCTTCGGCAAGGTGTAAGCCAAGCTTGACACATCAAACTCACTGCAGGATGTCCTTAGCGTGACGTAGGGTTAAGAAGAAGGCGCGAAAACCGGGCCACTACGAGGAGCGTGCTGGCGGCCAGGCGTAGTTGAAGCAGACTCCCACCAGGAGGAGAAGGGCAGAGAACGGATAGCAACTATTTGTAAGACCCTTATTTGCTCCGCACCACCTTTGGATCATCCAATCGAAATACCGAGTCATCAAAGTCAGATTGAGACATACGCAATCCGGTCAGGTGCTTCAAGAATCGCTATTGCTAAGGCTCTCTGCCTTACAATAGGCGCTGAGAACGTGCCCCCAGCTTACCTGAGCATAGCCACATAGCTATTCAGGGGCACAGCAAGAGAACGAGCCACAGGCTGACACTTTGCCCTGAGACAATGAAGAACCTTCCCCTCGGCGGGAAGCTCAGTTAGGGATTCGTAGTACCCCATGCCTTTGGCAAATATCAAGCCGGCCGACTCGAATTCCTGCACGAATCTGGTGGAAGCGGAAGAGAAGTCTATTCCCGGAGTAGCTGAGCCTGTAGTCATGATTTGCCCCAGTTCCCCCTCCAGACCCGCATAGCCAACATCTTCAAGTGTAACGTCATTCTGAATAGGTGAGGGCTTGACCACATAGACAACATCGGCATGTTGTCCTAGCCATTTAACAAGGGGCAAATCAAAGTAGACCTCGCCCGCGTTATCGGCCAAATATAGCACTCTGCCTCCATGCATTACCTTGCGCTCAAAGTGTTCTGAATCATCTACAACGAAACTCACAGGTTTCACCATGTCTTCCTCAATAGAATCAGACTGTTTGAAAAAATCCATAGTATTTCCCCAAGCGGCAAACCTTAGGCAGTCCGCAAAGTCCTCCTTCTCAACACGACGCCTGTCATGGTATAGCCGTTTGGCAATTTCGATCTCCCTCTTCTTGACTTCCTTATAAGGGTCAGGGTTTCCAGTTATCTGCTTTATTACGTTGTGGATCCGAGTTGCGATAACGATAGATACCTTATCAGTGGAGAAGTTGTCCTCAAGGGCTGTTAGCCCTTCCTCCACCGCCTTCTTTCTAAGGCGTGCATCTTCCGTTGCCAGCCCGGCAGCTTGATAGGCTAACCTTCTTAAACAAGCATAACAATCCCCACTCGCTTTCATATCCCCTGCCATTGTACCAGGTCTCAGGGTTCTTTCGCCTTGCTCGCGTTGCCTCAACTTTGCTAACATCCCAAAATGCATGACTCAAGGAAAGGAGAGCGGCCAATTGGAACTCTCAGAAGCCATTAGGGCGAGAAAAAGCATTAGAGCCTACAAGCCAGTTCCTGTTCCCAAAGAGACTATGGCACGGGTCTTGGATATGGCAAGGTATGCTCCTTCAGCTAACAACACGCAACCCTGGGAGTTCATCATTCTAGGTGGTGAAGTGCTGGATGAGCTGAGGACGACTCTGGAGGAAAAGTATGTGTCACGGGCACAGCCTCATCCCGATTTTGAACTGGGACGTCCCCCTACAGGCGTCTACAGAAGGCGACAGGTAGAGCTGGGAAAGAGCTTGTTCCAACTCATGGGTATCACACGAGAGGACAGGGAAGGGAGAAAGCAATGGGTGCTGAGAATGATTCGGTTCTTTGATGCGCCCAACGCCATTATCATTGCTACAGACAGGGAAGTCAGCGATCACTTGTCCATATTCGCCATTGGCGCAATAAGCCAAAACATCGCACTGGCTGCGGTCAATTTCGGATTAGGCACATGTATAGAGAACGTTGTAGTTTCATATCCAGAAGTGATAAGGCAGATCCTAGGCCTGCCCGAGTCCAAGAGAATCGTAATCGGAATAGCTATTGGTTATCCCGATTTGGATTTCCCCGCGAACAAAGTGCAGGTCTCCCATGAGCCACTTGCTAGTATAGCTACTTGGCATGGCGTTTAGAGATGCTATCAGAGCAAGATCGATTCTTTTGCCCGTTTTGAGACCATTGCAGCGGTCAGCAGTGACGTCATCGCCATGCGAGAGCTTCACTTAAGCATGTAATTTCCCCTTAGTTCACTGCCACATCAAAGAAGGAATTCCGTTGTTTCCTTGATCGCGCTGTGTATTTCAATTGCAATCACAGCAGCCACCTCATCAACGGAGAAGGTCTCTCAAGGGTTTTCAACTTGTTATATCGGCTGGACCTTGCTAACATTCCAAGTGTTCCCGGAACGAATCTGGGCGAGGAGGACACACAAATGGATCTCATAGAAGCCATGAAGGCAAGAAAGAGCATCAGAGGTTACAAGCCGGTCCCCGTTACCAGAGAAACCATAGCTCAAGTCCTAGGAATAGCAACACGTGCCCCTTCAGCCTACAACACCCAGCCTTGGGAGTTTTTTGTTCTAGCTGGTGCGGTGCTGGACGAAGTGAAGAAGGCAGTAACGGAGAGGTTTGAGTCAGGGGCGGAGCCTCATCCTGATTTTGAGCGGCCGACGCCCCTTGTAGGGATTTACAGAACTCGCCAAGTAGAACTGGGGAAGAGCCTGTTCCAGCTTATGGATATCGGACGAGAGGATAACGAGAAGAGAAACCAGTGGACGCTAAAAATGGCTCGCTTCTGGGATGCACCCAACGCTATCATGATTGCTACCGACAAGGAAGCCAGTGGTCCCTTGCTAATATTCAGCATTGGCGCGATAACCCAGAGCATTGCACTTGCTGCGCTGCACTTTGGCCTGGGAACATGCATAGAACACCCGCCGGTGTACTATCCCGAAGTAATAAGACAAACCGTTGGCATTCCCGAGTCCAAGAAAATCTTAATCGCGATGGCCATCGGCTATCCGGACTGGGAGTTCCCGGCCAACAAACTCGAGAGCACTCGCGAGCTACTTGCCAACGCGGTCGCGTGGCACGGGTTCTAGAAGCCTTGATAAGGCAAACCTGCTTTTCACTCTCATTGTGACTACTGTAATAGGGAACCCCATGACTATGCTTACGGCGAAGCCTCGTTCCAGCATGCAATTCCCCCGCCCCTACCAGTTCCTGCCTCACACGTTCATCCTTCGTTTTCAGCCTGCCAGCCTAGCGGGTTAAAGCTCTCAAGCATGCATGAGAATCGACGGCCGATTAGGTGTTCCTATTTTTCATACTAAAGTTGCGCTTCCTTCCTTGCTCATCCTATCCCGACTTTGTTAACATTGTGGGTCCTGGTAGAACAAGCTCAAAAGAGGAGGATAGACATATGGATCTCCTGGAAGCCATAAGGTCAAGAAAAAGCATCAGAGGTTACAAGCCGGTCCCTGTTCCCAGAGAAACCATAGCTCAGGTCCTGGAAATAGCCACCCGTGCCCCTTCACCCTTGAATGTCCAGCCGTGGAAGTTTGCCATATTGGGTGGTGAGGTTCTAGACAACCTGAAGAAAGCGGTTGAAGAACGGTCCTTGGCCGGGGTAGAACCGCATCCAGATTTTGAGCGAGAGCCTGCCCTTGCAGGGGTTTACAGAAGTCGGCAGGTGGAGATAGGGAAAAGCCTATTCCAACTTATGGATATCGCACGAGAGGACAAGGAAAAGAGAAACCAGTGGATGCTGAAGATGATCCGCTTTTTCGATGCGCCCAACGCCATTATCATCAGCATAGATGAGGAAATAAGTGGGCCACTGTTCGTCTTCGGTCTTGGCACCGTAAGCGATACCATCGCGTTAGTAGCGCTACATTTTGGTCTAGGCACAATCATAGAACAGGCAGTGGTATACTACCCCGAACTGATAAGACAGTTCACAGGTATCCCCCAATCCCAGAAGATTGCTGTCGGAATAGCCATTGGATACCCGGATTGGGACTTCCCCGCCAATAGAGTCCAGAGCACCCGTGAGCAACTTGCCAACATCACTAGCTGGCATGGAGTATAGCTGGGAGATATTGCCAGCCTTCAGCCAAGTCTGAATGCCAGCAGTGTTGAGAAGAGATTCATCCTCTTGGTGAGGGAGCCTTCACTGGCGGAGAAGTCGCCCAGCTGACCAACGGCGTGCCTGACTTAGACTCCTACCATATCGTCAAATTTGAGTAGTCTTCATAGACGTAATACAATTACTATACGAGGGCAAATCCAGGTACGGCTATTATGTTTCGTAAGCTAGAGCTGGCACAAGAGCGTTGCGAAGAGCTTAATCAACTGATGGCTCAGCCAGAGGTAGCGGCTGACCCAAAGCGCCTGCAGGAGCTAAGCAAGGAGAAAGCTAGTCTTGAAGGTATCGTCGCCCTATATCAAGAATACCAGGCGAAGTCCAACGAGCTAGCTGAAGCCGAAGCTTTGCTTGGCACGGATACCGAAGCCGAAATGACAGCTCTTATCAAAGAAGAGATAAACAGACTCAGGCAATGTCAAGGCGAGCTCGCTCACCAACTCAAGCTAGCTTTATTGCCCAAAGACCCCAATGACGACAAAGATGTCGTTGTTGAAATAAGAGCTGGTGCTGGCGGAGAGGAGGCAGGCCTTTTTGCTGCTGACCTGTTCCGCATGTATAGTCGCTATGCCCAAAACAAAGGTTGGCACGTGGAAGTCATCGATAGCAACCGTAGTGAGATCGGAGGCTTCAGGGAAGCGATATTCGAAGTCAAGGGTAAAGGCGCTTTCAGTCAGCTCAAATATGAGCGTGGCGTACACCGGGTGCAAAGAGTGCCGCTCACTGAAGCCTCCGGGCGAATTCATACCTCAACAGCCACAGTAGCCGTATTACCTGAAGCAGAAGAAATCGAACTGAACATCAACCCAGATGACTTGAGAATGGAGTTCTTCCACAGTCATGGACCCGGAGGACAGAATGTGAACAAACTGAGTACAGCGGTTCGCCTTACTCATGTGCCTACAGGCATCGTAGCTACTTGCCAGGAGGAGCGCTCGCAGCTAAGAAATAGAATGAAAGCTATGGCGGTGCTTAGAGCCAGGATATTCGACATGGAGTCGCACAAACAATCGGAAGAGATAGACAGACAACGACGAACCCAAGTAGGCACTGGCGAAAGAGCCGAGAAAATACGCACCTACAATTTCCCCCAGGATCGCGTTACTGATCACCGCATCAACTCAAGCTTCCACAACTTGACCAAGATTCTGAGCGGCGATCTTGATGAGATTGTCGAGGCTTTGCTTGCCGCAGAGCAGGCTGAGCAGGCAATAGCAGCCTTTCTATGACGTCAAATCGGGCACTGTATCTAGCGAAGCACAAGCTCTCGGCGGCTGATATCGAGGACGCCTTCCTCGAAGCTGAATTCTTACTATGCCATGTGCTGGGAATATCAAAAGCACAGCTGTACAGCCAGCCAGAAAGAGCGCTACATTCGGCGGAGATAAGAGAATTGCGGCAGCTCATTCTGCGTCGCCTTCACCATGAGCCCATGGCTTACATTCTGGGATACTGCGAATTCTACGGCATCGACTTCTACGTCAACCAAGATGCGCTCATTCCCCGACCAGAGACAGAGCTTCTAGTGGAAGAAGCGATTGAGTTCGCTCGTCGGAATTTCACATCCGGGAGGCAACTCACGATAGCTGATATTGGCACCGGAAGCGGGGCTGTCGCAGTCAGCCTCGCCGTCGCTTTGCCTCAAGCCGAGATATACGCCACAGACATATCACCCTCAGCACTTCTGGTGGCCAAAAGGAATTGCCACCGCCATAAGGTCGATGGGCGAATTACCCTTCTTTGCGGCGATTTGCTTCAGCCACTGCCCAAACCTGTAGATATAGTAGTTGCTAACCTTCCCTATGTTAGAAACGGCGACCTGAAGACATTGAGTCAAGAAATAGCAGGTTTTGAGCCGATGACAGCTTTGGCTGGTGGTGAGGATGGGCTAGCCAACATACGCCGCCTCCTGTGCCAGCTTCCAGGGAAGGTGCACCCCCGGGGTTGCCTACTTCTAGAAGTAGGCCAAGGGCAGGCTAAAGCGGTACGATCGCTGGTAAACGGCCATTTCCCACAAGCCAACGCCAGGCCAATTGCCGACTTAAGTGGCATAGCCAGAGTAATCGAGGTCATGCTGTAGATATGGAGACTGAGGTATTAGCTGACTTGATTGTAACGGCGAAAACAATCGTGGTTTTCACCGGTGCTGGAGTGAGTACAGAATCAGGGATACCGGATTTTCGCAGCCCTGGGGGCATCTGGAGCAAGTATGACCCGGATGAATTCACGATTCAGAGATTTCTCACCAGTCCAAACGCCCGCAGAAAACAGTGGAAGATGCTCACCAACGGCAACGTTACAACTGAAGCCAAGCCGAATGCTGCGCACTACGCCATCGCCGAATTGAATAGCCTAGGCAAACTAGATTGCGTTATCAGTCAGAATGTGGACAACCTTCATCAAGAAGCAGGAGTCCCTGACGACAAGGTATTGGAACTCCATGGCAATATGCGCTGGGCCGTATGCTTAACCTGCCATAGGCGCTTGCCAATTCGAGAAGTCCTGCAGATGATACAGGAAGGGACCGAAATCCCCGATTGTCCCCACTGCCATGGCATCCTAAAACCAGATGCTGTCTTCTTTGGCGAGGGACTACCGCAAGAAACCCTGATGGAAGCGACCAGGCGATCACAGAGTTGCGACCTGTTTATTGTCATAGGCTCTTCCCTTGTTGTCTATCCTGCCGCATACATGCCAATGTATGCCAGACATGCAAAGGCAAAGTTGGCCATTGTCAATCTCAGTCCCACCCCCCTCGATCGCTACGCTACGGTGGTCATCAGACGCAAAGCGGGCAAAGCAATGTCAGAGGTCATGGAAAGCGTGAGAGCCAAGATATCTCCTAGCCGCTAACATAACCGCCGGTTGCGGCGTCTAGCGCATAGAGACCCAAAGTCACCTTGCTCGAATACCACGACGAATCAAGCCTGGCCGTGGTTCACAGGACACAGCACAGATACACCCTTGGATGGCAAAGACCAGTATGGAAGTGTAGACTGACTTCCATACCTAATCTACCATTCGTTGAATGCGCTCAATGTGTACCGCCCTACCAGTTTCCTCATCAACTTCCACCAAGATACCATCGAACCCAACCTTGCCCTTCCCTACCGACAGACGAGCAGGTATTTGAG
Source organism: uncultured Dehalococcoidales bacterium (assembly GCA_964534285.1). Lineage (GTDB taxonomy): Bacteria > Chloroflexota > Dehalococcoidia > GIF9 > AB-539-J10 > JADFUX01. The sequence goes on along the minus strand of CAZHQV010000064.1, from coordinate 2,672 downwards.
TCAGGAAGCGATTGATCACAGAATCCATGTCGTCTCCAATGACTGAATCCATGGGCCCAACCATACCTATGTCAGTAACATAGGCAGTGCCTCCAGGCAATATCAGGGTATCGATAGTACCTACATGGGTGTGCGTGCCAAGAACGGCGCTAACTCGACCATCGAGGTACCTACCCATTGCCACTTTTTCAGAGGTTGCCTCGGCATGGAAGTCGATAACAACAATCTTTGGTTTGTGTTCGAGGTCAGCCAACAACTGATCCATGGCTCGAAAGGGACAGTCAAAATTGCCTATGAAAACGCGCCCTATGAGGTTAACTATCAAAGCATTATTCTTGAATAAATAACCACGACCAGGAGCCGTAGGTGAGTAATTGAGCGGACGAAGGACAGGCAAGCTGCCATCGAGATAGGGTACGATATCCTTATGGGCCCAGATATGATTGCCTGAAGTTATTACGTCGATGCCTGAATCAAAAAGCTCCTGCGCTGTACTCGGAGTTAGCCCCAAACCACCAGCAGCATTCTCCCCGTTGCCTATTGTCAGGTCGACCCCATATTCATGAACTAAGCCCGGCAGCAGTGCTTTCACAGCTCTTCTGCCAGGCTTGCCAACGATATCACCTATTCCTAATATCTTCAATACGCAAATCAAATCCTCTTATCGGCGTGGTCCACCGTCTATGCCTTACCTAGCGTAGTCTACCGCTGTAGTCTCTCGCACCACTACCACCTTTATTTGACCCGGATAGGTTAAGCTTTCTTCTATTCTCTTGGAGATGTCTCGAGCTAGCCTTGTGGCAGTCAAGTCGTCTATTTCCTCCGGTTTCACGAGAACACGTACCTCTCGTCCTGCCTGGATAGCGAAAGCTTTTTCTACCCCGGAGAAATCACAAGCCACTTTTTCTAAAGCCTCGATCCGCTTCACATATTGTTCCAACGACTCGTGCCTCGCGCCCGGGCGTGAGCCACTTATGGCATCGGCAGCAGCAACAATGAAGCCTACAACGCTGGTCGTTGACGCCTCACCATGGTGTTCAGAAATAGCCTCAGCTAATCCTGCAGATTTGTCCAACCGCCTAACCAAATCAGCACCTATTGCGGCATGCGAGCCATCAACTTGATAATCAATTGCCTTTCCAATATCGTGAAGCAAGCCAGCTTTCCTAGCTAAATTAGCATCAGCCCCAATCTCATCAGCCAGCATCCCTGCCAAATGAGATACTTCGAGGCTGTGAAGCAAAACATTCTGACCATAACTGGTACGGAATTTGAGCTGGCCGAGTAACCTAATGAGTTCAGGGTGTAATCCCGCCACTCCCGCCTCATGGGCAGCCCTTTCACCCTCACTAACGATTGTAGCTTCAACTTCAGCCTTCGTTTTCTCGACCACCTCCTCAATGCGAGCCGGGTGAATACGGCCATCTACAATGAGTTTGCTCAACGCAATATGAGCTATCTCACGCCTTACGGGATCCAGGCTAGAAATGGATACAGTTTCCGGGGTATCATCAATGATGAGATCAACCCCTGTGGCTTGCTCTAGAGCTCGAATATTGCGACCTTCACGACCAATGAGCCGCCCCTTCATCTCGTCGCTGGGCAGGGAAACGGTAGAGATTGTGGTCTCTGAAACAACGTCAGTCGTACAACGTTGAATAGCGGTGACTAGGATTTCCTGAGCCCTCTTGTTGGCTTCTTCCCTTACTTGAGCTTCCCAAAGCCGGACTCGTCTCGATGCTTCTTCTTTGACCTCTTGTTCCATAGCCTGGAGCAAGAGCTGTCTGGCCTCATCGCTAGATATACCACTTCGTGACTCAAGCTGTGCAAATTCCTTCTTCTTTATCTCCTCAGCTTCGACTCTTAACCTTTCGATAGCCTTTTCCCTAGCGTCCAGATCGTGTCCGCGCTGCTCAGCCGAATCCAATTTCCGCTGTAGCGCATTCTCTTTCTGACTTAGGCGTCTCTCTGCTTGCTGTACTTCAAAGCGACGTTCCTTGTTCTCCGCATCAGCAACGTGCCTTACCTTGGTGGCTTCTTCCTTAGCCTCAAGGAGCACCTCCCTGTGCTTAGTTACCGCCTCATCTAATAACCTCTGTGCTTCTTTTCTGGAACTTCGAATTTGCTGGTTGGCTATTATTTGCCTGGCAAAGTAACCCGAAAGGCCGCCCAAAACAAGAGCAAGCATAATTAGGATATATATCGTAGCAGGTTCCATCTCTCGTTCTTAGTTTCTGATGATACAACATCGCAGCCATTAATCAATACTAGACTATTGCGGAATCAGCGTCAAGTTCTGTAGTGGCTTCAAACGACTCTGAAAGCACTGACAACAAGGGCCGTGGAACGCCCTCACCCGATCCCAAAACACTTCAACAGTCAAATAGTGGAAGGAAGACAAATCAAAAACTCAACAGCAAACTACTGTCTACTGACCGACCTAGGAATCATAAGCCATCACCTGTGACTCCCTAGAAAGGAGGTGATTCAGCCGCACGTTCCCGTACGGCTACCTTGTTACGACTTCGTCCCAGTCACCGACCCCACTCTCGGCGATTGCCTCCTACCAAACATGGTAGGTTAGCCCATCGACTTCAAGTGTTGCCAGCTCCCATGACGTGACGGGCGGTGTGTACAAGGCCCGAGAACGTATTCACCGCAGTATAGCTGAC
>CAZHQV010000063.1:0-11324 GCA_964534285.1 uncultured Dehalococcoidales bacterium | reverse complement strand
GGATAAATAGTTGTACAGGGGAATTCAAAATTGGCAGGAAAGCCAAACTGGGATGTTTCCACAGCCATGTCAACCAGGTTTTCGATATCAGCGGCACCTGAAGCCGCCGCAAAGCCGATCCTGCCCTCCCTAACAATCCGCAAAGCCGCGCTGCTGCTTTCTCTGCTTCGGACTTGCTTAAGCTTATTAGCTTCAAAGGCGGCACGGATTTCTTGAGAGGAAACCCAGAAGACCTCGGCTTCTTCAGCCATCTTTTTCGCTTTGGCTAGAAGGTCTTCCACCTATCTACCTCCAACCAGGCAGCTGCGAATGCGGATATGCGGACTTCCGTTGGAAACGGGCAAACCCGATTGTCCCCCCTTGCCACAACCGCCACCTTGATTCATCTCCAGGTCATTAGCTACAGCATCTATGTTGCCCAAGGTAACAAAGACATTACCGCTCAGAACGACAGGGCGCAATAGCTCAGCCAGCTTTCCGTTGCGAATCATGTAACCCTCTCCAGCGGAAAAAGTAAACATCTCCAGACTGGTTGTTCCTCCATACCAGTCCTTAACGTAAACACCCTCCTTGACCTCGCCGAGCATGTCTTCAAAGGAACAGGACCCTGCTTCAATAAAGGTATTGGTCATGCGCACTATAGGAGGGAAAAGATAGTCCAGAGCCCGAGCATTGCCCGTCACGGGTTCTGCCATCTTGGCTGCTGTCTCCCTGGAGTGAAGCCTTCCCACCAAAACACCCTCATGAACAAGGTAAGCCCTGGCTCCAGGCACCCCTTCGTCGTCATACTTGTAGCTTCCCCTCAAACCGGGAATAGTAGCATCATCGACGATATTGAGGTGCTCGCCGCCAAATTTTCGCCCGAGACGCATCAGCTCACGCAATTTCTCATTCTCGTAGACGTGGTCCGCCTCAGACAAATGCCCGAAGGCCTCGTGGGCAAAAACGCCGGCCAGGACAGGGTCGAGGATAACCGTATACTCGTTCCCCCTAACCTGCGGAGCGGAAAGAAGCTTCGCTGCCCGCTCAGCTACCTCCTTTACCTTCTCATGCAGACCTTCCACAGCTGCAAAATCGCCTTTGCTGCCCAGGCTTAATGCCGCCTGCTGGACCTCGTTGTCTTCCGTAGCTATGGCCATCAACCGCAGTGCCAGGTCTGGCTTCGCCTGCTCAATGTAAGCACCTTCACCGTTGGCAAAGTAAACCTGCCTGTCAACATCACGATAGTCAATTATCGCATTTTGAATTTTTGGACTGCTTAAGACAATGTCGTTGTATTCATCAAAGAGCTGCTTCTTGGCAGCCAGCGGTAGCCCGGTGGCGCTTTTCTCCAACCCTGTGGTTACCGTGTCAACCACTGGTTCCACTGGGGCGAACTCAACTGGTCCTGTGCTGGCCAGTCTCGCTTCCTTTACTGCCACATCTGCTTTGTCCCGCAGATTGTCGAGACTATTGAAACTGACAAAGCCCCAGCCACCTCCAACCAGAGCCCGGATATTGCCCCCGGAACTAGAAGTCCTGTCTACCTCTTCCAGCCTCTTGCCCCGGTAACCAATATGAGTCGTCTTCCTTTGCTCAAAACGAAGCTCAATGTAGTCAGCGTCATGCCCCTTCAAGGCGTCGGTGAATTCGTCTCGCACGCCTCTATTGTAGTCCTTAATGGGAATAAAGACAAAAAGCTGTACTCGTCCGTATTATTAGCGACACATGGCTTCCTTCCCTATCACTGCCCCCTTTCTTGTCATCGCGAGGCGTGGCACGCCTCGGCGAGGGAACGCGACGAAGCAGTGCCATGCTGAGGTGTTCCGCCGCTACTTGATCGAACCCAGGAACTGGCGCCGGCAGCGTCGCTAGCCGGCGAATGGAAGCTGCTGCCTCCCTAGCCGAGATAGGCTATGCTCCCTGAGTTTGTGGTAGCAGTGCTATAGAAACAGGCGAGTCCCCTCGGGGACTCGCTCTCTTAATGCTTGGGTGCCCTCCACCTTACCTGCTGAATGAAACGGCAAATAAGCCTTGAAAAGACGAAACAAAGAGGGGGGGCAGGGTCTAGACCCTGCCCCCCCTTGGGCTACTTGGTCAATGTGACAGCTCCTAACTACCACTTGCCAAAACCCGGGCCTGCCGGGCTGAGGTACTCTATTCCGTGGTATCCTTCGCATAGGAGGAGGAGGGACTCGAAGCCAGCATCTTTCCGGGAGCCCAATTGCCCAAGACCGACCGGCCTGACATTATCAGGAGCACCCTCGTAGCGCCGAGCTTCATGCTCGGCTCCAGCGGGGGACAAGCCCCCGCGCTACGGAATGCCCCATCGGGCCCAAGGGCATCTCGGCATGGGTAATTGTCATCTCTATATCTACTGCTTTTCCTTTTAGAATTTAGCCTGCTTTGCATTTCTGATTTCCTATTGCTATGCTATGTAAAGGGGACGTTCCCTATGAAATTCACTGTAATTCTTGAGCCCGAGAAAATCGGATACTCCATCCACTGCCCTGCCCTACCAGGTTGTGTCACCCAGGGCGACAGTCGAGAGGAAGCCATGGCTCATATTCGGGAGGCTATCGAGGGAATTTTAGCCCTCAGAGAGAAACACAATATGCCCCTCCCGGAAGAGACACCGGAGCTTGTCTCACAGGAGATACGTTGCTGTCTAAGCGAGCGCAAGGCGGAAGGGCTTCCCCTCAAGATTGAGACCGACGAGGTAGAGGTAGCTCCCAAGGTAGCGGTTTGATGGCAAAGCTCCCCGTGGTAAAAGGGGACGATGCTATCAAAGCCTTCGGAAGGGCTGGTTTCTCTCTTGACCACTGGAAAGGAGGACATGCCATCCTTTATCATCCCGATGGACGGCACCTCAGCGTTCCCGGGGGAAGAAAAGAGCTCAAGCCAGGCACACTGCGAACCCTTACCCGTAAAGCTGGCCTCACAGTTGATGAGTTTACAAAGCTTGTTTAAATTCCTCATTGCCTCTTTCTTTTCATCCGCCTACAATTCGACCCAGGCTTTGTCTCACCATAGCCGAGGTACTAGTGCATAACCCCGAAAAGCCCGCCGTATTCCGGGCAGTAAACCTGCTTGCGGACACCGGAGCCATGTACTCAATTGTTCCACACCATATCCTGGATGACTTAGGGACAAAGCCCCGCTGGAGGCGCCAGTTCAGCTTGGCCGATGGCCAAAGGATAGAAAGGGACGGCAGCGGCGCTTTATGCCGCATAGGGCAATATGAAGGGCATGCCCCAGTTATCTTTGGCAAGGAAGGTGACCACCCGACATTAGGAGTCACTGCTCTAGAAGCCATGGGACTCCAGGTCGACCCGGTCACCCACGAACTTAAGCCGACCGAGCTCCTCCTGCTATAGCCCGCTTTCATCCTGACTGTCCCGCTTCATATTCCTTGAAATCCCTTTTGCTGCGGCGTAGCAATGAACGCACCCTGGCAAGCAATTCCCTGAAGTTCAAGGGAGAGGACAGGTAGGCATCGGCACCCATTTCCAGAAGGTAGATTCCAGCCGCCTCATCGTGATCTTGCCCCAGAATAATGATCGGGGCCTGGCATAGCTCTCGGATAAGAACACAGACTTCATCTCGAGTCAATCTGTGGCTACTCTCAGCCATGACTATCAGGTCAGGCTGCCTTCTCTGTATCTCAGCCAGAGCCTGCTGCCCGTGACCAGCGCTTGCGACTTGAAAACCTGAGTGCTGTAACAGGAAAGTCAGCTCTTCCCTTAAACCTGGATCGGGCTGAAGCAGTAATATCCTCTCCATCTCCAGTACCAAACCTAAGTCGCAGGACTTACGTTTAGTCTAGTGGGGAGGCATAGAAAAGTCAGTCACTATCTGGTTGCAGAAGGTTTCTTTTTGGTTACGAAAGGTTTCGTTTTGGTTACGAAGCGCGGCTACTGACCGGAATCAGCGGTCTAACTATATAGCCCACGCCTCTTTCGCTGAGGACAATCTCGGGGTTGGCTGGGTCTTCTTCGATCTTGTGCCTCAAGCGGCAAATGTTGATCTTGAGGATCTCTTTGTCGCTTTCATAGTTTGGTCCCCAAACATGGCAGAGCAAGTCTCTGGTGGTAACTACTTTTCCCTGATTCTCCACTAAATGGCAAAGGATTTTGTACTCAATAGGAGTTAGCTTCGCCTTATTACCTGAAACGAACACCTCGCGCGTGGCATGGTTTATGACTAGCTTACCGTCAAGAATGCGGGACACCGAATCATCCTGGCGGGAGCAGCGGCGAAGGATAGCACTCACCTTCGCGATGAATCCCATGGGTACGGAAGACGGGTCAATCCAGTCATCAGCCCCCGTCTCCAGAGCCCTTACCTGGTCTACAACGTCATCGCTTTCGCCGAGAACAACGATAGGCACGTCGCAATAGCTGCGTATCTGAGATGTGAGGTCAAAGCAGTCTACTGAGGGCGCGCGGTGGTCAATCATAACCATGTCGGGATCTTCCCTGTATATCAGCTCCACTGCCTCTCTTCCCCCGCCAGGGTTGAGCAACGTTAGCTCCGGCCATCTTACCTTGAGGAAAAGCGAGACCGTCTCTGCCAAATCCCTGGACCCGCTGACCAACACAACCTTCATTTGCCCTGCGAAAAAAGGCGAAAGCAACTTTTTAGGTCGGTTTCGCTATTGGCTCCACGGAACCCAAGCGCCCAACTACAGGCTCCGTTTCCTCGCCCCCCAACGCACTGGTTTAGAACTTTAGCGCTATTACTATATTACCATGTCACGAATTGAAGTCAATAGGATTATCTTACCTTTACCTCCAAAAGCGAACATTCCAGAGGTAATCCATACATATCCCCAGGATGCACCACTCCCCACAGATGAAGCTCACTTCGAGATTACTGTGCTTAACAGAAGCTTATCCCAACGGGTTGCAACCTACTATATGCAGGTTGTGGAGTATGAAAAACACGTTTTCCGGATTCGCATCCAGATTTCAGGTATCACAATCAGCAAAGATCAAATGCCGGATAATGCTCTCATTGGGCGCTCCAGGAGTAGGTGCCTTCGCATATCGCCATCACCGCTCTGCCTTGCACGGGTAGGAGAAGCTATTCCTCGTCACCAACTTGTCTCCGTTGTTGACAGCTGATGGTGTGGTTCTGTAGAATGCACCCATGGTCACACCAAGCCCTATAGTTACATTCCTAGATGAAGTGATGAGGCGTCGAAAACGTTTGCCGAGCCAACTGGCGGGCGACATAGGTATTAGCCATACCACTGTTGGTCGCTGGCTTTCCGGGACAGACATACCCAGTATCCCATCCTGCCAAAAGCTGGCCGAATATAGCAGCGTACCGCTAGAGCAGGTCCTGTACCTTGCTGGTCACTTGCTAGAGGCAAAGACCACCAAAGCAGCAGAGTGGCCTGAGTTTCGTGAATACGCCACCACCAAGTATCCAAACGAACTGGATGACGATCTGATCACTATGATTGAAGACCTTATCGAGCGGCGGAGGTCCAGGGGGCGTGAGGCGGGAAGCTCCTGAATGGGAGTCTGAGCTGTGGTCCCGCCTAGGTGATTGCGACGGCTGCAGTTGCCCCGTTTATGATCGATGTCCGATAAGACTAAGGGGTGGCTGGTGTCTCAGTGATCACCGACAACACATCGCGCGATTACTTGATAGTACTCAGTTTGACCCCCATGACTATGATTTTTTCGACCTTGTAACGCCAGGCAGAATCTTTCTCCTGCTAGAGCGGATGGTGCAAAGATACCTCAAAAGGGCCGGTGTTGTCTCCCCACCAGTCCCAACAGAGCTTGTTACAGTGTTTGGCAAGAAGGAAGCTATAGATATCCGTGAAGTGCCACTAAAGGTTTGTAGTGGCGCTACCTGGCATGCTGAGGACGGATGGGTCATACACCTGAATGCTCATGAAACACCTGCTGAAAAGAGATTCACTTTATTCCACGAGGCTTTCCATATTGTAAGCCATCGTGCGGCGAGCCGTCTGCCCTGGCAAAGAAGAAGCAAGAAAGGTATTTTCTGTGAACTCCTGGCTGACTACTTCAGCAAATGTGTCCTGATGCCTAGACCATGGGTAGTGGAAAAGTGGGCAGAGGTCGAGGATCTGGACAGGATGGCACAAGTGTTTGACGTTCCGAGGCGGGCAATGTGGGTGAAGCTCAGGAGTCTGAATCTGATTGAACAAACTTATCCCCTCTCCCAAAACCTTCCTACGGAAACAACATCCTCTTGAAAACCACAGCGAATGCGGAGTCTCGGGTCGTAGGTTTACCTCGTACAGCTAAAAACTGAGGCCAGCCCAGAGTCCAGTCCATCAAACGCAGCAGCATGAATCCAACGACCCTTAAGCCTGGGAGACTGTTGCTTCCTTCTGCGGGCATATCATGGGCCATGACTTTGACGTCCGTCTTCAAGGTCGAAGCAGTACACGGCTACCGAATCGAGAGCAAGCATAATCGTATCTGGTTCTTCCCGATGTACCATCTCTATGCCCTTTTCCCTTGCTTCAGCGGCCTGCGCCAGGCCTAACTCCGGCCATTCCACCTCAAGGACAAACGAAATACTCTATCGCAAGTCGTTGGAGTCACCGAGGAACGGAACCATCACCTGAACCGCCCCGTCTCAACCCCAAAACAAAAGCGAAACCCAAGCGAGCGAGCATAGGTCCCCTTCGTCGATCCCCCAACCTTAAGTATCCAGACCATTGCCATTTTCCCCCGCCGCTGGCTTAGGTAAACTGCCTCAAAGTTCCCCTACCTCTGAAGAAGGAACAAACGTCCTACTTCCCAAGGACTTTTTGGTGATAGACAAGTCGTGGAGCCTGAGTTAAGTTAAATGATGTTACGTAAACATACGGGAGATGAGGATGAAAGTGAAATCGAGAGCTTCAGGGATGCTGACGACTACAGAGGTGGCCATTTTTCTCCATGTCCATCCCAACACAGTCAGGCAATGGGCAAACAGGGGGCTCATTCATGCGTACCGCCTAGGGCCAAGGGGCGATCGCCGGTTCAGGTGGGAAGAAGTGGAAAGCTTCATGAACGGGCATAAGCAGAAATCAGAGTATCTCACTTGGACCCAGCAATAACAGAAGCCCCGTGGACTTGGGCTGCGTGGCCCGCACCCGCTTGCACATACAAGGCGCCTGCGTCCTTCTAGGCCCACATAGCGGATGCCAAAAGTAGACTTTTCCTGAACCCTATTATATACTTTGCCAAGCATTGCTAAGGGGGGGGGCTGACTTGAGATCAAGCCTTATCGGGAAAGTTGAAAAAGCCAGGAAGTATGCTCAGGAACCAGAACGCGTTAGCATCTCAGAGTTCACGGCTGTTTTCCGCGGAGAGAATGACGATCATAGGCTAAGCTATGGCGGCGGGAAGTGGCATTGCAACTGCTATTTCTTCTCTCAATGGGGTACATGTAGCCATATCATGGCAATGCAACAAATGCTAGGTGCTATGTTGCCCAAAGGAGCCTCTGGCTACCTCCTAGAGACGCAACACCAGGAGGAAGCAGACAAAGATGTACGGGAGACTTTCCTAGCCCCGTGACCGGCTGCTAGGGAGATAACCCGGCCAGAGCCACAATCGACACAGCGCATACGAAGAAACTTGGTCATTCCCAATCTTGGGACAAGTAATTCAAAGCCTCCGCCACTACAAATAGGGAGCCGGTAACACAGATCAGATCATTATTGTTGGCCAGGGATAGAGTCTGGGAGAGAGCCTGAGGCACATTCTCAGCGATGTCTGCCGCAACGCCGCATTTGGCGAACTCAGAAGCTAGAACCAAGGGGGAGGCGCTTCGAGGGTGCGACGAACGAGTAACAACAACTTTCGGGGAAAGCCAAGCTAACTCTTTCACTACGCCTGGTACGTCCTTGTCGCAGGATATTCCCATGATAAGAAACAGCTCATTGTAGTGGAAATATCCTTTGATGTTCTCCACCAGCTTTATAGCCGATGCCACATTATGAGCTCCGTCAACCAGAACGGTAGGCTGGCGACTCAGGACCTGAAACCTGCCAGGCCAGTACGTTTTTGCAAGACCTTCGGCAATGTTCACATCCGAAATCTCAAAGCCTAAAGAGGCCAAGCCTTCCAAAGCCACCACAGCAGTAGCGGCATTGTCAATCTGGTAGTCACCCAACAATGGGATAGTAAAACAACGACTGCCCGTCTTGCCCTCAACCACAAACGATTGATAATGGAAATCACCAGATACTCTATGCCACGTAAGCTCCTCTGCCACCTTAACCAACTTAGCTCCTTTTTCACAGCAAACGTCTCGGATCACTGAGTCCGCCTCTTCAGCTTGAGGAGAAACCACCACCACAGAGCGCGGCTTGATGATACCCGCTTTCTCATAGGCTATCTTCTCCAGGCTATCGCCCAAAACCTCGGTGTGGTCCAAGCTAATAGGCGTGATAACACAGGCCTCAGGACTAGCTACGTTGGTAGCGTCAAGCCTGCCACCCAAGCCTGTCTCCAATACCTGGAAGTCCACCTGCTTTATCTTGAAATAGGCGAATGCCAGGGCAGTCAGCGCCTCGAAGAACGTTGGCTGCCTGTATACCGGGCTACGGTTCACTGATTCCAGGTGAGGCCTAGCTTCCGCCACCAAGGAGGCAAAATCAAGCTGCGAAATCGGGTCGCTATCCACTTTAAGGCGCTCCCTTATGCTGTGGAGGTGCGGAGAGGTATATAATCCCGTCCTATAGCCTGAGGCAGTTAAGACCTGAGCAATCATAGCTGCCGTGCTACCCTTTCCTTTAGTACCAGCTATGTGGACCGTTCTAGCTGCTAGATGAGGGTCACCCATCCGGTGCAAAAGCTCTTCCACGTGTAGCAGGTTATAATCGGATGAGGCAAACGATATTCCGGGAATCATCTCGAAGTCCACAAAGCTGTGGAGATACTCTTCAGCCTCACGATAATCCATTCTCTTCTCCGGAACTCACAAATTATACCATCGGCCGAGCATTCCATTGTCTTGCAAAGACAGAGGAGAAAGTTTACAATTCAGCCGATTTGTCCCATGGTGGAGTCTAGAGGAATGGAAGGCCAGGTATTCTACGAGGACATAAGTGAGGGCACGGAGATACCGGCGTTGAGCAAACACCCCACGACCCGGCAGTTGGCGATGTGGGCTGGTGCATCGGGAGATTTCTATGAAATTCACTATGATAAAGATTTCGCCAGAAGCCAGGGGCTTGAGGGGGTTATCGTTCATGGCAGGCTGAAACTCGCCTTTATGGGGCAATTGATTACCGATTGGATCGGCACAGAGGGGGTGCTAAAGAAGCTGACCTGCCAATATCGGGGCATGGACGTTCCCAACCAGGACATGACTGTGAAAGGAAAGGTGACAAAGAAATACCTGAACAACGGCGAGCATTGGGTAGAGCTTGACATTTCGACGGAAAATCCCGCTGGAGAGAAGACTACGGTGGGTACGGCGGCTGTAGTCCTCCCCTCCAGGGGTTAGGTTTCACAATAAAAGACAAAGGAGGCTAAATGGGAAAGCTAGATGGTAAAGTAGCTGTAGTTACCGGTTCGGGAAGGGGGATAGGCAGGGCAACCGCAGTTCTTTTCGGCCAGGAGGGGGCGAGCGTGGTGGTGAATGATATCGATCCTGTCCCCGCAGAGGAAGCGGTGAAGGAAATAGAGGCTAAAGGTGGGAAAGCGGTAGCTTGCGTTGCCAACATAACCAAGCCGGACGAAGCTCAGAAGCTGATCGACACCGCTATGGAGAAGTTCGGCAAGATCGATGTTTTGTTTAACAACGCAGGGATCACCAGGGATGCCATGATACATAAGATAACCGACGCGCAATGGGATTTAGTCGTCGACATATCCCTCAGAGGCGCTTTCAACTGCATCCGTGCAGCCTCCAAATATATGATGCAGGAGGGACACAACGGCACCATAATCAATGCATCTTCAGCGGTCGGCTTGATGGGCAACATCGGGCAGATCAACTATGCCAGCGCCAAGGCAGGCCTCATCGGCATGACCAAGACGGTAGCCAAGGAATGGGCGAGATTTGGCGTGACCTGCAATGCTGTATGCTGGGGCATAGTTGACACCAGGCTAACTGCAGAGAAGGAGGCTGGTGAAGAAGTAGCGGGAGAGAAGCTGGGCATCCCCAAGAAAGTCAGGGACCAGTTCGTAGCTTCAATGGGCGGCAAGATACTGCAGCCTGAAGATGCAGCTAAGGTGATACTATTTCTCGCCTCAGATGATGCGCGCTTCATAACCGGCGATGCACTGAACGTCTCCGGTGGATGGTATATCTAACACTGACGAAAAGCATCTGGAATTGGCTCAAGAAGATATAGTGGAGGACCTCCAAAAGAAGGTAGGCACAGAGGGAAAGCCGGTCAGGCTTGAAATTGAGAAGGGTCTGGTCCGGAGATACGTCGAAGCAGTGGGCGACAACAATCCTCTGTGGCAGGACGAAGAATATGCTAGAAGCACCAAACACGGGGGCATCATTGCTCCCCCGTGGCTTCTATGCGCTCTGATGGCGACATTTCCTAGTGTTTCCCAACCAAAGACACTCCCCTACGCGGTGCCCGAGGTGACACTGCCTCGAGAGCGCGTATTGGATGGCGGAGGGGAGTGGGAGTTCTCCCTGCCATTGAGAGTTGGCGATACTGTAACAGCCCGTACCAAACTGGCTAAGGTCTTTGAGCGTGAAGGTAGAATCGGCAAGATGCTTTTCTTTGTCTACGAGACGACCTACACAAATCAGCGTGGTGAGCTAGTAGCTAGAAGCTCCAGCACACTAATCAACTACTAGAGGCAGAGAAAGCATTGCCCTCAGGTTCCTTTATCAGCAGATTAGCCGACGCTAGCCGAGAGAATAGAAGCTGGCTGTGCATCGGGCTGGACCTTGATCCCAACCTGATGCCCAAAGTAAAGCCTTTAGAGTTTGGCAGAGCGATTATTGATGCCACCCACGACCTAGTATGTGCCTACAAGCCCAATCTGGCTTTCTATGAAGCACTGGGAATCGAGGGGCTTACCATTCTAGGCAAACTCACTGAATACATTCCCAGTCATATCCCCATAATCGGCGATGCCAAGCGCGGTGATGTCGGTAACACGGCCAAAGCCTATGCCAAGGCCCTTTTCTCCACCTTCGGCTTTGATGCCGCAACAGTCAATCCCTATCTTGGCTTCGACTCCGTGGACCCGTTCATTAGCTACCAGGACAAAGGAGTGTTTGTCTTATGCCGAACGTCAAACCCTGGCGCTTCGGATTTTCAAGACCTTCGTTCCACTGCCGGTTTCTCCCTTTACGAAGAGGTGGCACGGAAAGCCAGAGAATGGAATGTT
>CAZHQV010000062.1:0-11333 GCA_964534285.1 uncultured Dehalococcoidales bacterium | reverse complement strand
GTAGTGAGCGTAGCCAAGAAATACATTGGACACAGCATGGCCCTTCCCGACCTCATCCAAGAGGGAAACATCGGCCTAACTCGCGCCGTAGAGAAGTTCCAGTATAGGAAGGGTTACAAGTTCAGTACCTATGCCACTTGGTGGATCAGGCAAGGAATTACTCGATCCATAGCTGACCAAGCCCGCACAATCCGTATCCCTGTGCATATGGTAGAGACTATCAATAAGCTGCTACGGACAAATCAGCGACTAACTCAGCAATACGGACGTGAACCAAGCTATGAAGAGATTGGGCAGCAGATGGAAATGGCACCGGCAAAGGTGGAAGAGGTCATGAGTCTGCTTCGCGAGCCCATATCGCTAGATATGCCTATCGGGGAAGAGGAGGATAGCCATCTGAGTGATTTTGTGGAAGACCATGGCACCTTGGCACCGATAGACGCTGCTTCACGGGAATTGCTCAAGGAGCAGATTGACAATGTGCTTAATGAGCTTACCGAGCGTGAGAGACGAGTACTAAGACTTAGGTTTGGGCTTGAGGGCGGGCATGCTCACACCCTGGAAGAGGTGGGGCAGGAATTCCGTGTCACTAGGGAGCGGATTCGTCAGATCGAAGCTAAGGCCCTGCGCAGGTTGCGCCACCCTAGCCATAGTCGAAAGCTCAGGGACTATCTAGAGTAAATCCAGAAGGTTCTACCTCAAAGGGGCTCCGAATTTGCCCATCAGATTCTTGGGCAGCTTGCCTTGGGTTATGGATTTGGTCAGCTTTTGCATTTGGTAAAACTGGCTGAGCAGCTGGTTCACATCTTGGGGCGTAGTACCACTTCCGCGAGCAATACGTTTGCGCCTGCTGCCATCAATGATAGCTGGGCTCTGCCGTTCTTGAGGCGTCATTGATAAGATCATGGCTTCCACCTTTCTTAGCCGTTTGTCTCCTTCGTCGTCAGGCAAATCGGAGGCCAGCTTAGAAAAGCCAGGCAGCATCTCAAGCAGTTGACTCAGAGGTCCCATCTTGTAGATTTGCCGTAGCTGACTGAGAAGATCGTCAAGGTCGAAGCCGGTAGAGCGCAGTTTCCTTTCCAGCTGTTTAGCCTGTTGCTCATCAAGACTCTTCTCAGACTTCTCAATAAGGCTAAGCACATCCCCCATACCAAGGATTCGTGATGCCAAGCGGTCAGGATAAAAGGGCTCCAAGGCAGTCACTCTTTCACCTATTCCGATGAACTTTGTGGGCACCCCAGTAACGAATCCAATAGAGAGAGCGGCTCCACCTCTAGCATCTCCATCCATCTTGGTCAGGACAAGCCCAGTAAGTCCGATTCGGCTATGGAATTCTTGTGCTACCCTCACCGCATCCTGCCCAGTCATGGCATCCACCGTAAGCAATACCTCCGAAGGCCCCAACTCCGATTTCATATCACCCAACTCCACCATCATGGCCTCGTCGATATGCAATCTTCCCTGAGTGTCAACTATGAGCCAAGTTGATCCCATTCCCTTAGCCTCTTCCAAGGCGTGACTGCAGATGACCAAGGGTAGAGCTTTGGCATCTTCGCTGTAGACGGGTATATCATGCTGCCTGCTCAGTACTTTGAGCTGTTCAATAGCAGCAGGTCGGCGAGTATCAGCAGCCACCAGCAATGGGCGCTCTCCAAGGTGTTTGACATAAAGAGCCAACTTCACCGCTGTAGTGGTCTTCCCCGAGCCTTGCAAGCCTACAAGCAGAGCCACTGCGGGCGGAGAAATAACTGAGGCTAACCCCCTAGATTCCTGGCCTAAGATCGTGGTTAACTCCTCGTGGACAATCTTGATGATCTGCTGAGCTGGTGTTAGGCTTTGCGATACCTCGGCACCAACCGCACGCTGACGCACTTTCAGCAAAAGCTCCCTCACCACCTTGAAGTTCACATCCGCCTCCAGCAATGCCAGCCGAACCTGCCGCAAAGCTTCATCTATATCTTTCTCGCTCAGCTTCCCTTTGTTGCTAAGCCCGTGAAATACCTTGCTCAGTTTTTCAGCCAGAACTTCTAACATGACTAGTTCCCTGCCATCCTACCTTCGCCTCGCCGCAAGACCGTTACCTCACTGGTTGTATTAGCCTCAAGTTGAGAGTGTAAGCCGCTCCTCCTATCCTCATCTGAGCGATCCCAGTTGTCGGAACTCCGAGTTGGCTCGACAGCTCCCCTGGCTATCTCCATCCACATGCGCAAGAACCGTCTTCAAGGTCACGACCTCTTCTGCCCTCGCCACGAAAAAGGCCTACACCACGTACAGCAGAGAGTTGAACGGGCACCGGCCACAAGAGTGATATCCATTGACCTTTGGCAGCTATTATATCACAGTCTGCCGCTGCTATAAGGCGGCTCTAGATTCATGACTGTGCTAAAATAGCGGCGAGATGATTCCCATCAAGCTTTCCTTGCGGAATTTCATGTGCTACCAGGACAACGTACCCCCCATACCTTTCAAAGGCTTCCATATCGCCTGCCTTTGCGGTGATAACGGCAATGGCAAATCAGCGCTTATCGATGCTCTGACTTGGGCATTATGGGGAAAGTCAAGAGCCAAGCACGCTGACGAGCTGGTTCACACGGGAAGGAATGATATGGAGGTTGAGCTCGAATTTGCTGTAGGCAAAGAAGTGTATCGAGTCATCCGCAAGCATGTGAGATCTAGCTCATTCCGCCCAGGACAGACTGTTTTGGAACTTCAGATGGCTACAGACGGGAGGTTCAAGTCTGGTACCGGCAATTCTATCACCGAGACTCAAAGGGAGATAGAGAATGTCCTGCGGCTAGATTACCAAACATTTATCAACAGCGCCCTTTTCCTGCAGGGGCATTCTGATGAGTTTAGCATCAAACAGCCAAGCAAACGCAAACAAGTACTAACCGATATCCTTGGACTCTACATCTATGACCAGCTTCAGGAGCAGGCTAGGAACTCAGCCAGGGAAAGGGAACTAGAGGCAAAGAGGCTAAGTAGCAATATCGCCGATATTTCTGAGCAGCTAGGTTCTAGACACCAGTGCCAGGACGAGCTAAGAAGAGTGGAACAGGAAGTGAGCATATTACAGAATCGGCTGGAGAACCAGGAAGCTAGCGTGAACCTGTTACGCCGAGAGAAAGAATCCCTGCGAAGCAAACAACAGCACTTGACAGAGTTGAAGACTCAGCTTGAGAAAGCAAGAAGACAACTAGCCTATTGGGAGCAGAAAAGCGCGGAATATCATTCGAAGGTGGAGCGGTATGAACAACTAATGGCGCGAGGGCCAGCGATAGAGGAAGGATATGCTCAGTTGTTGCGGTTGAGAGAGCTTGGTGATGAGCTTAGTAAGCGGCTATCCCGTTTGCTTGACTTACAGCAGCGTATCAACGAGCTAGAGAAGACTGTCGAATCGGCGAAGCGAGAGCTTGTGACCCAACAAACGGTGATTCAAAGCCAGATATCACAGCATGAAGCAAAACTTGCCAGATTGCCCGCCTTGGAGAGGGAACTGAATGAGGTACGCCAGAGTCTAGCTGAGATAGATGGGGCACAGGAGCAAATAGGCGTCAGGAAAGAGCAAAACCAAGAGCTTTTATCGCAAACCCATCACCTGGAATCGCTTTGTGCTCAATTTACGGAAGAAGTGAGGACGCTGGAAGAGAAAATAGCTCTGCTAGCTCAAAGCGGTGCACAATGTCCCTTGTGCCAATCGGAGTTGGGAATAGAGGGACGAGCGCGCTTACAGGCAAAGCTCAGGACGGAGAAAGAAACCAAAACTGATGCTTTACGTGCCAAGAGGGAGGAACTTAAGCAAAAAAGGCTGGAATATCAAGCTGCAGACAACGATATCGTCCTGAAAGAGGATGCCCTGAATAAGGAGCGAATAAACAGGCAAAGCCAAGCGAGCACTGTGAGGAACAGAATCAACGAGATTCACCAGGCTGACAGGGAAATAAGCGAGAGACGGGCCGAGCTAAAGGAGATAGCCGACTCCCTAGCCAAGCGAGACTATGCCCGCGGTGAGCAACAAGATCTTGCAAAGCTAAGAAGGAACCTGGAAGAACTAGCGTATGATAGGGAGAGGCACGAGTGGGTGCGGGAGCAATTGGACAAGCTCGAGAAGTATGAAGAAGATAAGCGTGAATTGGAGGAAGCAAATCGTCTTAGAGAGAGAGAAAAGGTGGCGTTGGCTGATGCTGAGCAAGCTATTTCTAACCTCACTTCTGATGTGAACGAACATGTGAACCAAACATACAACCTTGAAGCTGAGCTAGAGGGTTTGCCTTACGTAGCTAGCAAGCTTGTTGAGGCAGAACAGAGCCAGCAGACTCTGGCTGATAACTGGCGTAGCTCATACGATAGCCTAACCCAATTGCGGATGAAGTTACGTCAATATGATGAATTAGAGAACAAGAAAATAGGCTGTGAAGCACTGCAGCATCAGGCGCTTGAGGAAGAACAAATCTATAAGGAGCTAACAGAAGCTTTTGGCAAGAAAGGGATCCAGGCTTTGCTCATTGAGAGGTCTCTTCCTGAAATTGAGGCAGAGGCCAACAGGCTACTTGGGAAAATGACCGATAATCGCTTAACGCTAAGATTGGAGACTCAGCGCGAAACCAAGAGAGGAGAGACTATTGAGAGTCTGGATATCAAGATCGCTGATGAACTAGGCACTCGCAGCTACGAAATGTATAGCGGGGGCGAAGCTTTTCGCATCGATATGGCACTGCGGATCGCTCTATCGAAACTACTGGTAATGAGCGCCGGAGCCTCCCTGGCAACATTGATTATCGACGAAGGCTTTGGCACTCAAGATAGCTCAGGAAGGGAGAAACTTGTGGAGACCATAAACTCTATTCAAGATGATTTCGACAAGATAATTGTGATAACCCACCTTGAAGAGCTAAGGGATGCCTTCCCTGTACGCATAAACGTGGTCAAGACAGCAGGAGGCTCGACAATCTCGTTTGACTAGCACGCCATTGTAATCGACCTGCAGACGAGGTATCATCAAACGGGACAAATGAACCATCTTTGGGCACCATGGCGAATGGAATACATAGAGAGAGCAAGCGAAGAGAGGTGCATTCTATGCCAGAAGCCTGGAGAGCATAGCGATGAGGCGAACTATATCCTTTACCGTGGCGAAAGCAATTTTGTAATTCTGAACACTTTCCCTTATAACCCAGGACATCTAATGGTAGCCCCTTACCGGCATACGGCGAATTTGCACGATCTGACAGAAGACGAGGCACAAGAGCACTTTGACGTTGTTAGGAAAGGCATTATGCTCTTAACAAGAGTGCTGAAGCCCGCCGGTTTCAATGTAGGCCTAAACATAGGAAAGGTCGCTGGAGCTGGCATAGAAGACCACCTTCATACTCATATAGTGCCCCGGTGGCAGGGTGACGCCAATTTTATGCCTGTACTGGCCAACACTAAGGTGATATCAGAGGCATTAGCCACTACATACAGAAAGCTAAAGAGCGCTATTGAGGAGATTTCTACTCCGCCTTAGGGTAAGAGCCGAGTATCTTGACAAAAGTGGCTTGGTCCTTCAGTTCTTTCATCGCCTCTTGGTAGGTTTCGCTATCGTGGTGTCCTTCAAAATCAGTATAAAACACATATTCCCAGGGCCTGTCTTTGCTTGGCCTGGACTCCAGTTTCGTCAAGTTTATGTTTCTAGTGGCGAAAATGCCTAGAATCCTTTGCAGAGCACCAGGCACGTGTTTAGCAGCGAAGACAAGAGACGTTTTGTTCTTGTCGGCTGGCTCAGCCCTCAGCTTGGAAATAGCAAAGAACCTGGTGTAGTTGTTCACATTGGTCTCAATTTCCGGGGCTAGAATCTCCAAACCATATCTATTAGCAGCCTCCCTGCTGGCTACGGCGGCACACCCTCTCAATTGCCTCTCGGCTATCATTTTCGCGCTGCCCGCAGTATCATAAGTGGGCACAATTTCCGCTTCCAATTGGCTCAAGAATTCCTCGCATTGGGCAAGGGCTTGGGGGTGCGAGTAAATCATTCTTATCTTGGTCAAACCTTCACCAGGCAGAGCCATTAAGGAGTGGCTTATCTTGAGAATGACCTCAGCAAAAATATTGAGGGAGTATACTAGCAGCAAATCATACGTCTCATTGATGCTGCCGGCTTGAGAATTCTCAACCGGGACTACGCCAAAGTCAGCTCTGTTCTCTGACACAGCTACGAAGACATCCCGAAGGCGGACACAAGGCAAGAGGTCAATGTCCCTGCCAAAGAGCTTTATCGAGGCATCCTCGCTGAAAGCACCTCTTTCGCCTTGGAAAGCGACCTGGAGCATTACTGTTTACCGCCCAGGTTAGCCCCACTGACTGAAGCGCGAAGTGGTTCAATGTTCTTGCTGCGGATCAACAGAATGAATTGGTCACCAGCTTCCAAGACGGTGGCTGGATTATGAACCATAGGCTCACAGCCTTGACGTAGTAACAAAGAAGAAGCACCATAATTCAAGGGCAAGTCCTTTATGGCCTTACCGACTATTGGCAAGTCTTTGGTCACCCTCAACAGGACAATTTCCATCCCCTCATCCCTCAAACTCAAGAGATGGACTAACGGGGAGATCCCAGACTGCTCCTTAATATGCTCTAGCACAAGCCCCACAACATCCACCGTATGCTCTATGCCCAGTTTAGCAAAGATGTGCTCATTCTTGGGACTATTGACCTTCGCGATAACCCGAGGGACATTGAACTTTTGCTTAGCTATCTGGCAAGCTGCCAAGTTATCGTCATCTTCGTGAGTGACAGCAATAAACATGCCTGCCCTTGCTATTCCTGCCTTTGTCAAGACAGCCATCTCGCAACCATCGCCACACAAGGATATGCTACCCAATTCATTCACCAAGTGATCACACCTTTCAGCATTTCTTTCGATCACCAACACCTCATGACCGTTAGCAAGCAATTCTTTGCCCAGGCGAGACCCCACCTCATCACCACCGACGATTATGATGTACATGTCTCTTTGCTAAGCTCCCAGCTTTTCCCTAATCAATCGGGCAAAGAGTAACGTAGGGCTGATAGCCTCCAGTCCCAAACTCTTATAGAACTCCTCTCTTAGGGGGTCGTAAATACGGCAGACCACCTTTGGGACATCGAATATCTGCTTGGCAATTTGAGCTGCCATGGCATTCCGGTCATCATCCCGGGTTACTGCTACGAAGGCGTCGGCTTCTGCAATGCCCGCTTTTCTCAATACATCCTCATCAGTGGCATCCCCCGTTAGAGCAACGCCACCAAAATCAGCAGGTAACCTCTTAAGGTTTTCGGTATCTGCATCGAGAATCGTCACCTTATGTCCTTCAGCATCGAGCAAGTGAGCTAGCTCAGCCCCCACGCGCCCGCAGCCCATAATAATCACATTCATTTCCTACCTCGCAGAAGCATGCCCACGATACAGCAAGACATTACAAGAAGCTTCCCTCAAGACGTAAGGAGCGGTCTTGCCCAAGTCAAATTCACCAAGATGCTTCTTATACCCAATCCCCATTATGATCAAATCCACCCCTCTCTCCATAGCTTCATCAACAATCCCCGGGCCGGCCTCTCGAGCCTGGAGCAGATCTGTTTCTATTTCGCAATGTTCTTCCGCAGCGATGTCTTCAGCGTTCCCGAGTGCCGCCTCTGCCTTCTTGGTCTCAGAGTCAACTTGGGCATCTAGAGGAAGGCTCCTTTCCACCTCGATGATGTAGACAACATAGACTTGGGCCTTGGGTTTCTTAGCCAAGTTACAGGCCAGCCTTATGACTTCCTCGTCGACGCTATTTCCACCTACAGGCACCAGAATTCTCTTTGTCTTGACCAACTGTGGCATGTTACCTACTCCCTCTCCGTTAGTCAATAGAGGCCTTAACCTCAACGCCAACTGCCTCCTATTCACCCCCGGTTCTCCTGCCTCGGAACCAAGAGCTCACCAAACCACGTCCGTCTCTGCCAAAAGGCTATCTCCTTCATCAGCTTGAGGATTTTTCTTTGACCTTGCTAATCTGGGCATCTATTATCCGTGTCGTGGCATCCCTAAGCGTCTCCAATTCACTCGCAGATAAGTCTTCTAACTCCCCCAGATTATATTGTATGGCAGTGATGAGCTCGCGAGAGGGACGCTGCCTTGGACGCATAAAATAGGCATAGAAGATGGCAATTATCACACCGAAAAAGATGACAGTGCCAATGATTCCCCAAACGCCGCCGATTACCATTCCCGCCGGGCTAACCGGCCCTGGATTGTTGACACCCATGGTGTGCATAGCTCCAAAGCTCCACCACAAAGCATGACCGTAGGACGTTATCTGTTCACTCACTCCACGTTCAGCAAGATAAAGGCCCAGGGAAAAAACCAGCCAAAGCCCAACGAGGCTGAGCAACAGTGGCACCAAGGGGGTTCGGCCGGAGACGTCCTTCAAGAATACAACCATCGCCGGAATGTTGGGCAATACACGAAGCTTTCTCCGAGGTCTCTTCCTCCGAAGTATTACATCCCCCGGTCGTAGTGGCCTTACACGCTCAAACGATTCTTCCTCTTCCTTCATCTCAACAGACGCCTCCCGCTAAGTAGCCCCATGCGCCACACTCCGATGGCCGAATCTTGCTCGTCATCGATCTCCAACTACCCTTTCAAGGTTCATTTCTCGCTGTACCATTCTATTGCCACACCCAGCACTTAGTAACACAGCCACCAGCTCTGCCTTCGTGATACGCAAGCAGCTTACTAGCGAATTCATGCCTATTCATCGCGATCAAGGATCGTTGACAGTTGCCCCTGGGAATAATGAGCGACTTCAAAATCAGTTCTGTATGCCCGCGCCCCTATCCTGCACCCGTCCTAATCGCAGCGATTTTAGTTTGTCCCATGATTGTTGTCAACAAGGGACTTTTCCTCCAACTCCTCCAGCCAAGCCATTGATTCAAGCTCCCGTTGGAAAAGGTACCTCATATAGCCTTGCATTACTTATTTCAAGTCTGAGGACAATTCTGAGCTTATTCTCACTCGGCTGGCACAGCCACCTCAAGGCGTTGCGCTGCAACTCAAAGAAAGGACTATTCTCGCTTTTTCCACCAAGAATTATCTTCGCCAAAAGTAGGGCAGAAATATCATGAGAACTGTAAATAGTTCCAACCTCCCCAACCACATGCAAGCAATTAGAAGACTCTTCGCCGCTCCGGGGAGCCAGGCATAGTTCAAAGCAGGACCTACTCCACCCAAGCCAGGTCCAACGTTGCCCAGAGTAGCAGCTGCCGCTGAAATTGCTGTCTCTAAGTCTAGTCCTAGAAAAGAAAGTACTATGGAAGCTACGGCTGCGACAAGGATGTAAAGAAAGACAAAAGAAACTACATCGCGAATTATTTCCTCTGAGAGCGGTCTTCGGTTGTATTTCACCGGAATTATAGCGTTTGGAGAAATCGCCTTTCTCATCATCACCGCGCTGTGCTTAAGCAGGGCTAGAAACCGTACCACTTTCATTGCCCCGCTGGTAGAACCACCACAGCCTCCAACGAACATCAAAGCTAAGAGCACCATCCTGGCGCCAAAGCCCCAAGAGCCGAAATCACAGGTGGCAAAGCCGGTGGTCGTCATAATCGAAATCGCCTGGAAGAGCGCAGATCTATGTGAGCCAAGGCCCTGGGAAACAATCAATAGCGCCGCAGCTATCACCAAGAGAATTAGATAAAGCCTGAATTCCTCGTCTCTTACTATCTTGAAGTTTCTCTTCAAGACCTGATAATGAATTATGAAGTTCGTACCTGCAAGGAACATGAAGAGCATGATGATGTATTCGGCTAATGGACTAGAATAGGCTGCAATACCTTCTGTCATAGGCGTGAATCCGCCGGTGGGAAGAGTGCACAGGGAAATGCAAACTGAGTCAAAGAGGTTAAGCCTAGCAAGCAAATAGAGCAGTCCTATCTCAGCAGCAGTGAAAGCCGCGTAGATCGTCCAGAGAATCCTTGCTGTGGTTCTAATTCTGGGACGGAACCTTTCGGGCAAAGGACCTGGAAATTCACGATCAAAAAGCTGAGACCCCCCAACTGCCAGCCTCGGTAGGATAGCGATGAAAAGAGCTATCACGCCCATCCCACCCAGCCATTGCGTAAGGCTGCGCCACAAAAGCAGACTCCTGGGTAGCTCTTCCAAGCTCTCCAGTATTGTAGCGCCAGTGGTAGTGAAACCAGACATGGACTCAAAGAAAGCGTTGAGGAAGTCCCACCCCAGAAACATATAGGGGACTGCGCCAAGAAGCGGCACAAAAAGCCAGGTGAAGGAGGCTATGGCAAAACCATCGGCGCGCTCTATTTGTTTCGTGCTTCTGAATCCAAACTCAAGAAGCAGGCCAATGGCCAAAGTGATTAGTAGCGAATATAGATAAATCCGCCAGTTCTCGCCATAATGAAGAGCGGTAAGTAAGGGGAAAACATAGACTAGCGCGAGGTATTTTAAGAATGAGCCAATGACATGGAAGGTTAACCCTATCCTTTGGTAAACCATCTATCCATAAATTCGGCTCCCTTTTTGGCAGATTCGCGATTCACAATTAGAGTCAGCCAGTCTTTTAGCTGTATCTCGGCGTCTTCATCCAGATATTTCCCTCCACGTTCCACCACCAAGATCTTCGTGCCATTTGGCGTTCCTATCTCAGAGACCCTCTTGCCCACGCATTTCATGTCTTGCTCAACTTCTATCTCAAGGATCTCTGCCCTTTCGAAGGAGAGGAAATCCTTCACATAAGGCTGTAGAAGCATTCGATAGATATGCTTCGCCACTACAGCGTCTGGCTTAACCTGAAAACCAATCCCAGCTTGCTTGAATGTCTCTGTGTGTGTTGCGTCAGTCAGTATAGAAATCAATTTCCTTGCCCCCATTTCTTTGGCAAGCATGCTAATCATCAAATTATCTGAGTCATCGCCACTTGCAGCCACTACGGCGTCAGCATTCCTGACCCCCGCTTCCTCCAAGACCGATTTCTTGGTGGCATCTCCTGTTATGGCCATCACGTCGGAGCATCCTGCCATTTCAGCGCATCTCGCTGCTTCCAGGTCCACGACAACCACTTCGTGCCCTTCTTTGGAGAGGAGTTCTGCCAGGTTCTCCCCTATTGTGCTTAAGCCTGCTATTATGAGATGCATCTTCTACCTCCATGTTGAGTCATCCGCTAATCCCTCGAGGAGGAGCTTTGGCAAGAGGCAGACAAGTCCATTACCTAGCTCGGAATACCAACCATTATCCGAGAATATTGCCCACGGCCCATGTCGATTGTATTTCAATCGCGGCGATTCTAGTCTGTCCCACAATTGTTGTCAACAGACTTCTT
>CAZHQV010000061.1:0-11369 GCA_964534285.1 uncultured Dehalococcoidales bacterium | reverse complement strand
GTCATAAAGAGGAACATCAAGACAAATAGGAGTTCTTTCGCTACACAATTTGGCTTTCTGTTCAATCCTTGTTGAGCATCTACGGGCTGGAACGAAAGCTTTTCGAGGTATATAACATAAGGCTGGCTGCAGGAGATGTTTTGGGCTTGTTAGAGGTCTTGACAGCCGATAGTCGGGCTCTAACGTGGCCACAGTAGTTAATATGGGAAATCCGTGCTACTATTCTGTGGTTGATGTACTCGTACAGAAAGCAGGCGAGAACGCCTATTCCTGCAAGGACGGAAGCCTAGGAAAGCGAAGTAAGGAGGAACGAAATACTGAAGAATCTTCAATTCGATAGGCCTATTGCGTTTATCGATTTGGAAACTACAGGCTTAAGCGTTTCCTCAGATCGGATCGTAGAACTAGCTATTCTCAAGATTCATCCAGATGGAACCGAAGACTTCAGGAGTGTGAGAATTAATCCTGAAATCCCCATACCAACTGCTGCGACCAACATTCATGGTATCACCAACGAAGATGTAGCAGACAAACCCAATTTCCTGCAATACGCATCCAGCCTCCGACACTTCTTGAATGGCTGTGACATCGGAGGATTCAATGTACAAAAGTTCGACCTGCCTCTGCTTGAAGCCGAGTTCAGAAGAGCAGGCGTGGAGTTCTCGCGCCAAGGATGTTGCATTCTGGATGCCCAAGTCATTTACCATAAGCTTGAGCCTCGCGACCTTGCGTCAGCCTATAGGAAGTATTGCGGCAAGGAATTGGAAAATAGCCACACGTCTGAAGCAGATGTTCGAGCGGCGGCTGAGGTATTAGAATGTCAGCTGGATATGCATCCTGAGCTGCCACGAGATGTAGCTAGATTACACGATTTTTGCAATCCAGAAGAAACGGACTGGATCGACACCGAAGGTAAGATCATTTGGTCAGAAGGTGAAGCCATCGTAAGCTTCGGCCAGTATAAAGGAAAGTCGCTGAAGGAGATACGCAGTATTGACAGCGAATATCTCCGATGGATGGGAAGCGCGGATTTTTCCGCGGAGGTTAAGGATATCGCTGCAAAAGCTCTGAATGGCGAATTCCCGAAGCCGTGAGGTGAGGGGTTGCTAGTTTGCTCAAATATCAACTTCTCCACCCGGGGTTACAGCCCTGGGTTTTGTTGCAATCATTATTACAACCTTCTTTTTGTCCCCTTGTTTTTCTATCTTGGCTTCGATGGAGATGGCTCTCCAAAAAGATGGTGGAAAATAACTGCCATTTACCCCTGGCTTTGCTTCTCGAGTACAACAAAGAGGATGTGGTAAACTTGAAGGCACTGAAGGGAATATTAGCTAAGGAGGCAATATGAGGTGGGCTGATATCAAAACAGAACTGACTAAGGACTCTGTGCGCAAGAAGGAGCGGTTGGCGCTATTCGGAAGTATTGAGTCGGCATGGAATACCGGTGGTACTGATCAGGTAGAGGAATGGCTACTAGAACAGATCGAGGATACTATCACATACGCTAAAAGCTTGCAGAGGCAACTTGTAGATAATCGTGAAAGCAAGGGAGAGCAGGATACCGATGAAAATGAGGATTAAGAAGCTCAAAATATCGGGGTTCCGGGGCTTTGCGGTAGAACGTCCGATTGATCTTTCTCAGCCTGTAACAATATTGTATGGTGAGAACGCCCAAGGAAAAAGTAGCGTACTTAACGCGATCGAGTGGTGTTTGTTCGGCAGTGAATGCGCAGGCAAGGATACAAAAATGCGTGAACGCGTTGGGTGGAAGCCTGAGAACCGGCTGGGATCTGTTCCGTGCAGCGTCACCATGATATGCCAGCATCCCGACGGCGATATCATCTTTGAGCGCGTACCCAAATCTAGCAACAAAGGGTTGACGATTTTGCAGAAAGGACAAACCATTTGCAAGGACGTGGAGGCGAATTCATGGGTTGGGGAGAACGTAGGCGACTTCACACAATTCATGGCAATGGTTTACCAACATCAAGAGAACATACGCCATCTCGCGATCGCTGAAGACAGTGTCAAAAGAAACATCATCAATCGACTCTTGGGACTCAGCGATTACAGCAATCTTCTAGACTCAGTGCAATCAACTGGTTATTCGGCTTTATCTCATCAAGTGACTCAGGTACGAGATGATATAGATGGCATTATTGACGATAGAATATTTGGATACAATGAACAGAACAAAATCTTGTCTCAGGACCTGCACCTCAGTCCAAACGCGATATCACAAAGGTTGATTGAGACAGAAGCTGAGCACGTAACCAAGAGTATTCAGTCTCTCTACGGCGGAACTAGTGTAAAACTCGGCGCAAAAACCAGATTGGAAGATTATGGAGATTCCCACAAGTACGTCAAGCAAATGAGGGACATTGTTAGGGCTTTGCAGACCAAATCACCGGAAAGCAAGAAAAACCTCAGAGTGGGTAAGCAGATTTCTGATTTGGATTATTACATCGCCAGGATTGCTGCATCCGCAGAGAAGAAAAGGGAGGAACGCAAGAATGTCAAGGAATTCGAAGTTAAACATGGGAAGCTCGGCAACGTGCAGAGAAAACTGAACCGCCTCGAAAAAGACAAGGAGAGTAAGGAAGGTGAGATTGCATGCCTTGACGCTATATACTCGGTACTGTCCGGTTTATACGAGTATTTGGTTGAGAACAAACTCGGAATTGGCAAACAGGTGTGCTTGGCATGTGGCAGTACTGCGAATAACCAGCAGGACTTCCTGAAACACAAGGTAAAGGAGCTCGAGTCCGATACAATCAAAGCCGCCCGCAAGGAATTGGAAGGAATCTGCGACAATATACGATTAGTCAATGAAGATCTGAAAAAACTCAAAGAGCTACAAGGACGCCTTGAACTAGCTGACAAGGCATACAAAGACGATCTCAAAGAGGCACGGTCTAAACTCAGGTTAACAATGAAATCTGGTGAAGACCCCATAAAAGTCCTGGACAAACTCAAGACTGAATTAGTGCGACGACGCGATGCTCTGCAGAAGGCTTTAGAAGATCTGTTAAGTGAAATCGGTAAGATTGAAGAGAGTTGCGACCGCTTGGACAGGATCGCTACAGTTATGGATAACAAAACGGCAATTCAAAGGCTGTCTTCAGTAAAACAGCATAAGGCGTACAAGGAACTCATGAAACTGGAGGGTGCGGCGGAACTGTTAAGCTCAGATATCAAAGCTGTTGTTAACGCTATTATGTTGGTTCGCGACAAAGAGGCCAAAGCCCGGGTTGCCAGTTCGAAGAAGAAAATCAGGGAATACTTCAATATGGTGGCAGAGAATCCCGGCATTAAAGACCTCGAGATGATCGTAGAACGTAGCAGAGGTCATGAGAATTTCAGGTTCAAAGATGCGAGTGGCGAGGATGTCATAACGATCCTCAGTCAGGGTGACCTCAACGTGCTTGCCCTGTCAATATTTGCTGGTCTAGGCGAGGTGAATCTTAAAGACATCCCATTTCAGTCCATCATATTTGATGATCCATCTCAAAGCATGGGGTTGCACCACAAGGAGAAATTGGCCGAGCTTGTCAACATCATTGCCGGGAACCGCCAGGTGATAATAAGCACGATGGACAGTGAATTCCGTCATCTACTTGAGAAACATATAACCAGACCAGTGAAACTAATTGAATTTGAGCGCTGGGATCCCGACAATGGACCGGAATTGAAGTAGAATGCAATTCAACTACGAAACATGTGATCTGATAATTGCACTGCACACGAAATATAATGCGAAGGTGTTTGGGAAGATGGCTCAGTGTGTCATGGCCGTCACGTTACATGAGCTTGGGTGGAAGAACATAAGAAATCATATCTCCGAGGATGCCGATTTAGATGCGATGACTACCACCAATAAAAAATATACCTTTGAGGTAAAAACAAGCGAATATCCCTATGTTCATGTAGCCAAAAAAGACATTGAATGCATTAAACAGCGTGAGGTTGATGGCTACAGAGGGTTCTTTTTGGTTCTCCGCGTCGGGAGACAGGCGGAGTGGTTTGCCGCACCATACAAAGGAGGAAATATTCAGGTAGGTAAGATGTATTTTGTGCACTTCAGACTTGCACGCGATCCAGCACTATCAGACTCGTTAAATTCCAAATTCCCGAGAATATTAGAAGACCACTATGAATGCATCGACAAACAGGGGCTGCCTGGACTGAGAATGATAATGTACAACATGGGGATTGAAAGTGTGGAATGAGTAAACCCCATTTGAAAGCACAAGACCATGAACAGCCTTGAATATGTTGCAGGGGGCTAGCCCGAAGATAAACTGCCAACTCGACACCTGAAGCACTGAGGTGGCAAGCATGTGAATATAGGTTTTGGGGATTACCAAGTCAATATACTTCGGGTTATTCATGGCTGAACCAGCGTAAGAATGCTTTTGAATCTGACGAGTGAAAACGGTGTTTCGGGTTCACGTTTGTTCCCGGAAGGCTACGGAGCCAATGCCCGAGAGCGGCTCGGACAGTCGATCGCAGTAGCTAAGGGCGACAACCTGCTCGCGCCCGTAACAGTCGTTATCCCAACAACATACGCTGGTATCTCTTTGCGACGTAGCCTGGCCAATCGAGACAGCCTAGTCAATGTACGCTTCATGGTAATTCCCAGACTTGCAGAGTACCTGGGAGCACCAGCCCTAACGAGACAGGGTAAATCGCCTCTCACGCCAACAATGAAGTTGACTGCAGTGAGACACTTTGCTGTGGAGATGGCAAAGAAGGAGCCACTGGGCCCCATTGCCAACCACCCGCCACTCCATGATTATCTCGTCAACACCTTCAGTGAGTTTGCCATGCTCTCGGAAGAGCAGTTATCGTGGCTGCAAGACAGGAACCCGCTAGTGCACCAGGTGGTTGAGTGGTATCACATGTACAAGGAATTGACCCGGCCGTACTACGACCGAGAGGCGCTTGCTCTCTCCGCAGCAAGCGCCGTCACCACGGGCGATGCTGAAAGCGTGCTAAAAGACCTTGGCTTCATCATATTTTACCTGGTAACAGGTTTTTCACCGGGTGAACTGGCTCTCGTATCGAGTCTCGGAATGCGAGGTTGCTGCTCCGTCATTCTTGGCCTTACCGGTGAAGAAGAGATTGATACTGAAACCTACAGGCTCGCCTCACGACTGGAACCACTACTTGGAAAAGCTACAAGTAATGTACCCAGTGCGGAAAGCTACACCGCCGACCATATCGCAATTGCTTCGGATGCGCATGAGGAGGTGCGCTGGGTGATTCGTCACATCGCCCAGTGTGCAGAGAATGGCATTCCTTTTCATCGTATGGCCCTGCTGTATCGTAATCTCGCTCCTTATGCAGAGCTAATCAAGAGCCAGCTCGAACTGGCGCACATTCCTATCGCTGGCCCTGAGCCTGTGCCTCTCCGAGACTCAGCAGCAGGGAAACTCCTTCTCTATCTCATCGAGGTATTTGTATCTGACTTTGCCCGTGAGAGTGTCATGCGCTGGATAGCTGAGGCACCTGTGTACACCAGGAAGAATACAGAACTTGCCTCACGTGAAACTGCCCTGTGGGAGGAGATATCCGGCAGAGCAGGAATCATCAGGGGCACTGGACAGTGGAGCAGGCGACTGGACCGCTTCTGGGAAGGCATGAAACAGAAGCTGGAGAGCGAACAAACCGATGAAGGAGGCGAGGAAGCAGTCACCGCAGGCCATGATGAGGCTTGTGTGCCCGCGGCGATGCGACTTAAGTTATTCATAGAAGGGCTATCCAGAAGCCCTCCACCGGCTGACGCCGGCTCCTGGAAAGACTATTCAGACTGGGCATCCCGAATGATGAAGCGACATGCCGACCTGAAGGCATGGCCCGAGGCACAAATACAAAGCTACGAGGGGGTTACTGCCGTGCTTAAAGAATTAGGCAGGCTGGACTCTATTGAGCCTGGTGGCACTACCCTGACCGGTTTTCGCCAGACGCTTGACGATTGCCTGAAGGCGAGTTCGGGACGGTTGGGAGCTGTCGGGGAAGGGGTCTTTGTCGCTCCGTTGGGTGCTGCCGGGGGCATGGAGTTCGAGATAGTCCACATTCTGGGTATGGTGGGGGGAGCATTTCCTCCCAGACTTTATGATGATGCTATCATTCCCGACCAGTACCGTGGAGAGCTAGGTAGCAGTTGCCCATTAGCACTACGTGACCAAAGGCGGATAGAGGAGCGCCGACTCTTCCGGGCGGCTCTCGCTTCAGGACACAAACGTGTCCTTTCCTATCCCCGCTCCGGTGGAAGCGGTCAAAGGCAGGGTTACCCTTCGCCATGGCTGGTGCGTGAAGCTGATATCCTGCATAAGAAATGTCAGCAGGCCGCCGCCTCGGAAAGCGTAACTTACACCCCGGTGAGCTCGGCAGATTTGGAAGGCATGGCCGCCGAGCCGTGGCTGTCCATCATTCACTCGATCCATGATAGCGCGCTGTCTCTGGGTGGTCTGGTAGCGGCGGACGTTTATGACTACGACATACACAGTCTGGCCGGGTGGCATGCTTCCGGTTACCGCATTGACAAGCACTTCCTCATGGCAGAGGGCAGCATCGGCCATCGGGCACTAAAGACAGAAAGAGCTGCAAGGAGCACCTCCTTCACGACCTGGGACGGAAATGTCGCCTACCTTTCCGGCAGGAGCCGTCGGCTAGGTATGCCGGGCGAGTCGGCACACTCCCCGACACGGCTTGAGCTGTGGGCAAAATGCCCCTTCCGCTATTACTTACAGCACGTCCTTGAGGTGCTGGTTCTTGAACATCCAGAGGAAATCCTGACCATATCTGCCGTGGACCGTGGGCTGCTCGTGCACAATATCCTGGAGAGGTTCGTACGGTCTTTGCAAGAAAGCGGACATCTGCCGGGCTGTGGAGAGCCCTGGGCCTCAAGCCACAGGATGTTGCTCATGGAGATAGCAGAAGAGGAATTTGCCAAAGCCGAGTCCCTTGGCATAACAGGGAGAACACTTCTCTGGGATGTGGCGAAGAGCGAGATACGAGACGACCTCTCCCTCTTTTTGAAGAAAGACAGTGAGCTTCGCGCCGAGATGATGACCCGGCCTATCGCAGTTGAATGGCGGTTTGGCTTTGCAGAAGCAAGCCCTTATCCTCCTGTGATACTCGATTTCGGTGGGCGCCAGCAAATCAGCTTCAGGGGCATTATTGACCGGCTGGATATTGATGCCTCAGGTACAAAAGCCTTTATCGTGGATTATAAGACGGGTAGCTCTTATCCCTATCGTGATATGAAAGATAACCCCCTGGGAGCGGGAACACATCTTCAATTGCCAGTATATGCCCTCGCCGTTCGGAGCCGGTTTGGGCAGGAATGCCAGATTCAGGCGGCATACTGGTTTATCTCCGCCAAGGGTGGTTTTGAGACAAAAGGGATGATTCTATCCGAACCACTGGAGCGTGATTTCGTGGACATGGTGCGCCTTATTGTCTCCGGCATAGAGAGCGGGCTTTTTCCCGCCAATCCCGGCAGTGGTGGGGAAGGCTATAACAACTGTGCTTACTGTGACTATCGGCGGGTTTGCCCGGCTGATGTTGACATAGCCTGGGAGAGGAAATCACAAAGCCCCGAGCTGGCCGCTTACGTTAATATGGCCAGCAGATCAAAAACGGGAGAGACCGAATGAACGGGGAGTTTGTTCCATCCGATCAGCAACACAGGCTCCGCATTGAGACCGAGCTGGATGCCACCTTCTTCGTGGAAGCAGGTGCCGGCACCGGCAAGACACGGGAACTAGTTCATCGCATTACCAACCTGATAGTATGCGGAGTAACTCAAATAGACCGTATCGCAGCCATAACTTTCACCGAGGCAGCTGCGGCCGAACTGAAGGACAGGGTACGTGCGGAGCTTGAGAAGCGTGCTACCGAACAGACACTCGATGATGAAAAGAGGACAAGATGCCGCGCCGCTCTAGCCCGCTTCGATGACGCCAGTATTCAGACGCTTCACAGTTTTGCGGCATCTCTGTTACGAGAAAGACCATTTGAGGCAGGACTGCCTCCTAACTTCGAGGTCATTGCAGAGATGGAGGCTGGTATCGAGTTTGAGCGGAACTGGCAGGAGTGGGTGGATGGAGCAATGGAGAAAGAAGAAATCGCTTCCCATTTGCTTACCGCCATGACCCTTGGCCTCAGGCTGGACGACCTGAAGACAGCCGCCAGGTTGCTCCATGACAACTATGACCGGCTGCCTGAACAGTTTGAGGCGGTTTCTCCGCCGTCGCGCAGGGTAGCAGAGATGGTTGTAGCGGAAGCTGGCCGTATCCGGGAGTTAATGTCTCTCGCCAACAAAGGTCTCGATGACCCTCTGGCCGCTCATACCCGGAGGGTAACCGAACTGGCAAATATGCTTGGCTCCATGGATTGCGGCGGCAATGCCGCGCTTTCGCTCCTTGCCGGTTTTGGCAAGCTGTCCTGCAAGGCTGGTCGCAAAGAGGACTGGGCGAATGTGAAACCCGGTGAGAACGGATGCACCATCCTGAAGGAACTTCTGGCGGGACTTGAGGAGATAAAACGTGAGGAGCTTGAAGCTGTCCGCCGTGTGGCTTTGATGCCGCTCCTTGAGGACCTCCGGTGCTCTTTGCTGAACTGGATTGAACGCCGGCGTGGCACGGGCAAGGTTCACTTCCACGACTTGCTGGTGCGAGCCCGGGATATGGCCCGCGATATGCCAGACGTAAGAGAACACTTTCAGAAACGCTTTACTCACATATTGATTGACGAATTCCAGGACACGGACCCCATCCAGGCAGAGATTGCCTTCTTCCTGGCTGCCGACCAGAACGTAATGGGACTGGGCGCTCTTACGGAGAAGGATTGGAGGAATCTCATAGCCACTCCAGGCAAGCTGTTTGTGGTAGGAGATCCCAAACAGTCTATCTATCGTTTCCGGCGGGCTGACATCGCCACAGTGCAGGATGTAGGTGAGCTGCTCGGAACAGATAATGTGCCACTTGAGCAGAATTTCCGCTCCCAGAAGTCAGTAATCGCCTGGGTCAATGCTGTCTTCAGTAAATGGATGGGCGATGGTAAGCCGCATGTCCAGGCAGCCTACGCTAATCTATCTGCACGATGGAACGACGAAGGAGCTGTACCACCGATGGGCGTGCACCGCTTCGGACTGGCTGTGAATGAACCGGCATCACAACTCAAGAGGTATGAAGCAGTTTCTATTGCTGGTGCTGTCTGCCGGATTAAGAGCGGAGGCTGGCTGGTGAGAGACGGTGGCAAAAATACTCTACGCCCGGCCCGCTACTGCGATATCTGCATCCTCATGCCGACACGCACAGTGCTCCCCTACATGGAAAGAGCCCTTGACGAAGCCCAAATTCCCTATCGCGTCGAAAGCGAGTCTTTTGTTCTTGGGACACAGGATGTCCGTGAGCTTCTAAGCTGCCTCCGTGCTATAGACTCTCCTGCTGACCGGGTGGCACTGGTAGCGGCCTTGCGTTCGACCGCCTTTGGATGCAGTGATGTTGAGTTAGTAGAATTCCTGGATTCGGGGGGTGCCCTTGACTACACCAGCCCGGGCAAGGCTGACGGGCCAGTGAAAGAGGCACTGGAGGTGCTGGCACGCTACAACCAGACACGCGCCTGGGTGCCTATCGACCAGCTCATCGAGATGTTCATCCGGGAGAGACGCCTTGCGGAGATATCTTTCGACAGGGCGAGGCCAAGAGAACGGCTTCGCCGCCTCAAACTGGTGGTGGAGCAAGCACGAGCTTTTTCCCAGGTAGGAGAAAGGTCACTTCGGGTCTTTGCCGACTGGATGGAGCAGCAGATGGCCGAGGGTAGCCGAATGGTGGAAATTCCGGTACCAGAGGCTGACGAAGATGCAGTCCGTATTATGACCATTCACGCTGCCAAGGGACTGGAGTTTCCCATAGTCATACTGGCGGGTATAGGAAGCAGTGGCGGAGGCCATGGTAGCCCCGTTATATTCGACCGGGATGGAGACAGCGTTCACGTAAGTCTGGGCACCGAGGGAAGAAAATTCGTCACTTCAGGCTACGACGTAGCACGTGAAAGGGAGAAAGAAGCTGACGAGGAAGAGGCAGTCCGCCTGATGTATGTGGCTACCACCAGGGCTAGAGACCATCTGGTGTTGAGTCTTTACCGAAAAGCGACGAAGTCGGATAGTAAGGCTCTTGCTGCAGTGATAGACAGATTGGCCACTGAGGCTGGCTGTGAATGTTATGATATTGACTGCTCACAAATAGATACGGGGCAAATATCGGAACGTGATGCTGATGTAGTAAATACGGTAGATACTGCAGCTGACAGAGAACGATGGATAGCTGACCGAATGGCAGTCTTGGAGAAGGCCTCCAGAAAGCCAGCTATAGCAGTAACCAAGCTGGCTCATCTGGACAAAGACGAGGTCGAGTGGGGAGAGGTCTACTATCGAAAGGGGCGCGGCGGCACCAGCCTGGGTCGTGCTGTGCACAGCGTTTTACAGAGCATTGACCTGGCAACGGGAGAGAGACTGGAGGAAATTAGCCGGACCCAGGCTACCGTTGAAGGTATACCGCACCTGTGGAAGGACGTGAGCAAAATGGTCGCTAGTGCTCTGCGCACGCCGGTAGTGAAACGTGCTGTGGCTTCAGGCAAGTGGTATCGCGAATTATTCACGAGTATGCCTTTGGAAAACGGGCTGGTAGAAGGTTTCGTTGACCTCCTCTTTGAAGAAGAAGGAGGAATTGTCATCGCGGATTACAAAACTGACGTGTTGGACGATGAGACGGAGGAGAAGCGGATGGAGCAGTACAAGCTGCAGGCGGCAGCGTATGCTTTATCTGTATCCGAGATTACGAAGAAACCTGTGAACGAAGTTGTGCTCGTGTTCGTAAGGTCAGAAAGAGAGGTGACTTTCAAGAACCTCGGTGACCTATATGATATGGTAAGAGAGAGGGCTAAACTGACATTAGTCTAATAAGAGGCGGGTTGCAGGAGTGAAAGTGTACAACTGCTCAAGCAAATAATGCTGACCCCGGTTGGCTTCAAGCACCCTAAATATCTGGCTCCCCTTCTAAAGTATATCAACAATCTGGCCCGGCAAAGGGGCATCGGGTATATCTACTGTATCTGTGAACAAGGTCATCCTCTACTATCATCCCTACGGGGGTTTACCCGCATAGATATAGCAATTCACGTATATATCAAGTATCTTCGCGAGAACACGATATTGAGTGGCAAACCGCTGTTCATAGACGGCATCGACTTGTAGCTTCCGGTTCCTGGCAAGGACTCCCAGCGTACGAAGTATTGAACGTTCTGACGAAGTGTTCAAAGGAAATGTGTTGGCTTCTTGAGGACTTCAGCTTGGATAT
>CAZHQV010000060.1:0-11446 GCA_964534285.1 uncultured Dehalococcoidales bacterium | reverse complement strand
ATGAGGAAAAGTGGGGTATCGTTGGGCTAATGCATGACCTGGACTATGAACGTTTCCCCGAGCAGCACTGCAAGAAAGCGCGAGAGATATTGGAGGAGCGAGGTTGGCCGGAGGAATACATTCGAGCGATTGTGTCTCATGGCTGGGGCATATGTAGTGACGTTGAGCCGCAAAGCAACATGGAGAGGATGCTGTATGCCGTTGATGAGCTAACGGGCCTTATCACGGCAGTAGCGATAGTCCGTCCGTCGAAGAGCGTGGCAGACCTGGAGGCAAAGTCGGTGATGAAGAAATGGAAAGACAAGGCATTTGCTGCCGGTGTGAACAGGCAAGTGATTGACAAGGGAGCCGAAATGCTGGGAATGGAGCTAGGAGAGCTGGTCACCGACACCATCATGGGGATGCGCGAGGTGGCTGATAAGATAGGCCTGTAGACGCTCGTTGCTCGCGGTCTTGTATCCAGATCGGCGGCGAATAGGTCAGCGGATCGAATGCATTGACCGAAGTCCGGCACCTGAGACTCCAGGTGGACCGTGACGGCATTTCTCAAGGGTCTTATCTGTAGCCTACACAGGTTGAAGCGCCGGGGCTTCTCCGTAGCATGGCTCCTCATCGTCAGTGATTTCATACCAGCTCGACTCAGAGCAGCCTCGATGCATTGTGAAATCAATCTTAACCCCTTCTCGCAGCTTTACTCCTCGCTTGGAAGAATTTTCATTGAGCGAGTATAACCTCCAAACCATTGTGTCCTGAATGGCTATCAGCGAGCGGCAAGCCGGCTTCGGAGCAACAACCAGATTACTTCGATGGCTTGAGTAACCAGGCAAAGCTTGAAGCGTGCAGAGGTCGGGAGATTCAAACGCTGTCGCGCCGACTTTCAGCAAAATTCAGCTTCACGCCTGAGACGTGCTATAATATATTTGAACTACTTAAAAGGAAGCTAAATTTATGCAGGACATTCTTGACCAGCTTCTAAAAAATGCGCGGCGAAGTACTTATGAAGATTATCTTCGCGATGACCTTCAGGAAGAGAAGAGACAAATAAAGCTAGGGATGGAGCTTGAGAAGGAAGTGGTAAAGCAATTTGCAACTTATGTTAAGAAGGAGGGGTTAGAACTCGGAACCGTAGCTGAGGAAGATTTAGAATGGGCACGGGGAGTATTAGCCTCTGGGCAAGTGGCAGCAATAGATGCCACAAGGCAGAAGCCTAAAGATATAATCTCTGGCGTTTTTTGTGAAATTGGACTGGCAGAGGTGACTTACAAAACTATGCACGAGCCAATCGTGAAATGCATGTCCATCATGTCAAGACTGGATGGATTTAAGACAGTCCAAGAGTATTATGATAACATCCATAAGGAAAGGGCAAATGAACAGGATATAACTACAGCAATGATTTACTGGGAATTAGAATCATGCCTTGAGAGCAAACGAAATTGGGTATTCAAAGATGGGCCGATTGTTCATCCCAGCCTTGTGTGGAAAGGAAGCTCAACCAGTATTAACATTTTAGAGAAAGTAGTTGCCGCTAAAAATATTATTGGAGTCGTAAAGGACTTTCGTGGTGAGGAGAGCTTGTCGCTCATACGCTATGGCAAGCTGCTTCAGCCACTGCAATATTTGGTGACTTTTCGCGGAGTGTCTGAATGGGTGCTAGATAAACTAGGAAGAGATACGAAACTGGCAAAGATGTTTAAGGCAGGGGCGGGCAAAGAAATTTGTCGTGGCGTTTTTAAAGCCCGACAAACCTTCTATGGCTTTGAAGTTCACCAAGATATGCTGAAAGAAGGGATTGCCCTTCTCATGGCTGATGCATTGAATAATAAAAGAGGTATACCGAACTTAGTCGACCTTGCCGACCACATTGCCCGAACTCGATTTCCTTATGGTCTGTACAAAGAGAAGATAGAGCGCGAGTTTTTAAGTGAGAGCTTAACTGACTACTTTGACATTCTGGACGACCATGAACTCAGGGGTTATTAGGAGGTGGAGCAATGGATGGGGATCCTGCCGAGACGGAACAAATCACTATGAATTTCGAAGCCCCGGTTAAAGAAGTTGCCGAAGTTGAAGAGGAGTCCAAATTGAGAACTATTGGAGCTCCGGTAGCACACATATTGCTTGATGAAGATTCCCAAGAAGATAGCCATGTTACAGCTTTATCAGATCAGGCACAGGCCTCTGAACTCTCCAGTAAGAAGTTCGTCATGGTTGAGGACACGAGTAGAAGTCAGACGCGCACTTTCTTCGGACAGATTATAAGGGGGCCTGTTCATATACCAGAGTGGGGTGCTCCTAAAGATGGTATTAATGTCTATCCTGTCGTCATGGGAGACAAAGTTGAATATGTGCCCTCTTTCCAGGGTTATATAGAGGTCAAAATACTTGGCGAAGTAAAGGACGGCGATCATCTTGAAAATACCTTTGACCGACCCTATCCTAAATCAAGGGTTCGTTATCCAGATAAAGATTATTTACAGAAGCTTCTTGAGTTGCCCCAATCAGGAGGAATCCTTGGAGTCCTTGCCAATTATAAAGATGAAGACATAATCATAGATATGACTGATGAAATAGTCCGAAAGCAGCTGGGAATTTTTGGTGCTACCGGCTCAGGGAAAACGAATACCGTAGTAGTGCTCGCTGAGCTGCTGGTGCAACGTGACTGGTGTGTTATCATCTTTGACCATAAAGGGGAGTATACCAATCTCAATGAGCCAAGCAAGGAAACCACTCTCTTTCATGGTCGGTGGGAAAGGCTGCATATTAAGCCAAGTGGAATTGATATTAAAAATTTCCGTAGATATATTCCTGTGACCGATAAAAGGGATGTGACTGGATGCATTAAATTCTCGGTTCACTCTGCCGATGTCCCTTATGAGATTTTAAAGAGCATGGTGGAACTGAGTCCAACGATGGAGGAGAAGCTTGATAGAGAATATTACGAACTTAGAAGGGTCAAGGCAAAAATTGGAATCGGGGAACTGAAAAAAGCAGTAGATGATAATCTTGGTGATAAGGATGTATCAAAAGCTCCAATCTTGCGAAAGTTAGAAGGGCTTGAACGGCGTGAGTTTTTCGACAAAGGCAACACTTCTAAAGCTGTTCACCCTGATATATATAGCACCAAACAAGCAGCAAAAGTAATCTACTTAACACCGGAGGAACTTATTAAATCTTTTACTATCAACGTTATTGATTTCGGAAATACAGCTAGTCAGGACATCATCAATATAGTTGGCTTGAATATTCTTAGCCTGCTGGAGGAAGCAAAAGGGACGATCGATAGTCCTTATAAGACTAAGGTTGCCATCTTCTTAGAGGAAGCCCACACCTTTTTCAGCGCAGAATATGCTGCCAATCCTCAATTTGCGCATTCATTAACAGGGATAATCAAACGAATCTACAAGACAGGGAGGACCTTTTATTTCAACCCAATTGTTATTTCTCAACAGCCCGGGGATGTGGGGGCAGCAGTGTTATCTCAATGTAACACTAAGATAATCCACCAACTGACAGATGATGAGGATATTCGCAAGGTAGGAAAAGGAGCAGCAAGAGAATACACAAATATCATCCCGGATCTGAAAACTGGTGTTGCTCTTATAACTAGCCCTGACCTCTTGCTAGCTCAGCTCGTGCAAATACGCCCAGCAATGGCAAATAAAATTGATCCATACAAGCCATACAAGACCTCCTGACGTGAGGATGTCACGAATGGCTACAGACCTGGACCTTATTATACAGCGGCTAAATGAGCTTTGCGGTGACAATCTATGGGAGGTAGGGAAGTTGGTCACGCAAATTGTTCAGAAGCTATCGGAGGAAAAGGGAGGTAACTCAAAGGGCAAGATACTGCAAGGATTAGTGGAGCATCCAGATGCTCACTTTGCTCTATCGTTCTTAAGGGAATGCAACGCTCTTTACGAAATTTACCCCGATCTAACAAGTAAGCAGCTTCCTCAGTCACTTTACCTTGTTCTAGCTACACAGGTTCATGATGATGAGGAAAGGGAAGCTTTTGAGGAGGAAGCACTTTCGAAGAGATGGAATCTGACTCGACTAAAGAAAGCCATTTGGGATCACAGATTAAGTAAAAAGCAAGCGGAGAAGAGCAAGTATGGTTTTGACTTGTGCGTGACGAATTTATGGTACTTCAATAGTGCTGACCCCAGGTTTGGTAAAACCTATTTCAAGGGAAGAATAGCCGGACAAATCGTAGCCAATGCCCTCCAATACTACACTAGGCCTAGAGACTATATAGTCGACCCGTTCGCAGGCTCCGGAACGTTGGGTGACGTGATTGACAAACTGGAATACTTTCACGACCGACAGTACAAGATGTATGATCTGTATCCCATAGACGACAGAATTCAACAGAACAATGTACTAGATGGTATCCCTGAGCAAGATGAGTCTGTTGACTACGTTTTCCTTGACCCTCCCTACGGGTCTATTCCCCGGGGTTACTATTCAGGCCAAGATTCTGATCTTGCAGAGATGAATCGCGACGAGTTTTGCATGCACCTCAAATCAGTTATTAAGGAATGCTATCGGATACTAAAAGATGGCGGCAGAGTATCAATTATTCTCGAACCATATCTTACTTTGAGTACCTTTGTCGATTTTCCCGGGGAGGCTCGTGAGGAATTTGTCAGCCAAGGATTCAAACAAATAGGCAAAGTATACGTTGCAAATCAAACGATGCGGGGCGGGCTGTCCACAGCGCACCTCATCCAAGAATCTAGGCGAAAGAGCTTTATGATTTCAGATTGCCGAGAATTGCTAACCTTTGAGAGGATATAACAATTTCTCAATTCCCTCACCCGTAAGGATTTTCACCTTCTTGCCCTTGTGCCTCTGCAAGCATTCCCAGCTGTGCCGCTTGGAGCTGGGAAGGAAACTGCTGTTCATACTAAAGGAATTGTTCTAATGCCCCTCTCCGCCAGCGTCTCCATGATATATCTTCGATGACAGCCGGCATCGCGGCGCTCTTTGCACATGAGTGCTACATTTCCCCGTTCTGCCGGCTCAAGGAGCTAATCTATGCCCGTGTTGTAAAGGTCTGACTCGGTGTGTTTGCGGTAGCCGCCCTGGCGAAATCCACGCAGTGTATCAGCTATTGAGACATAGCTTATGCCGAGTTCGGGGAGCCTTGCCTCCAGGTTTTCTCTGCTGTATTCAGGAACGGTGCTTTTGGGGAAACGACGAATATCGGCGACAAATGCAATGTCATGCCTCTTCAGCAGCGATACAAAGTCAATGAAACGCCTACCTCCGTAGCCAACGGTGAAAATCGGCCTCAGTAGTCTGGCCTCAATATCGGTACGGCTTTGATATTGCTTCGTCGCCAATGCTCCTGGCAATGACAAGGCCAGTAAGGTTCCCTCGCTGCCTCTTCGCTTCGCGATAAGCCTGGCAATGACAATGTCAGTAGTCTTCTCTCAACAAACGCACGTTCCCAACCCTTACTCTTTTCAGCCCCTGTGCCTTCGCTGCCGCCAGACATTCCTCGGCGTGGCGTCTCGAGGTGGTGGGCATATCACGCATCATGAATTGGGGATAGAAGGCAAGAAGGGAATACGGGATATCTGGGTTGATGGAGGAGATGAATTGTGCAATCTGGGAGACCTCTCTCCTATCTACATATCCCGGCACCAGCAGAGTGCTGGCGACCAGGAAAGGAGGCGAAGGCCTTCTCCTGGCATATTCAGCCAGATGCTGGAAGTTCTCCAAGGTCCTCTTGTTGCTTACGCCGCATAGGGCGATATGCAGTCCCTCGTTCCAGGCTTTAAGGTCGAACTTGATGCAGCCACCGGAGTGTAAAGCAATGTCGGCGGCCTGTCTCAGCAGGGCGGGATGCATGGAGCCATTGGTCTCCCAGCAGATGCGGAGAATCCGGCCTTCGTTCTTTTGCAGAGCTAATCGAGCTACACGAATTGAATGGGGCAACTGGGGCGTGGGGTCACCACCAAAGTAGCAGATGCAGGAAGTCTGCTCATCAACAGCATCAGCCAGCGTTGGAGCGCTGACACCGGCTTCCTTTAGCGCCAAGTCACGAAAGTGCCAGTTCTGGCAGAACAGACAGTCGAAGGAGCAAGCCTGGTAGAACACGGCCAGGTTCTTGTAGCCGTATTCTGGGCCGTTGCGGTAGGCGAATTCTGGATAACCAGCCCCCGTCCCACCGGGACAGACCCAATCCGCCACACAATTGGTGGGCAAGCGGTCGTAATACCAACTCACGTTGGCTCTATCCGCCGTGGCGCCCTTGAGCCTATTGGCTTCATTGAAGCGAAGTCCACAAAAGCTTCTGTCCTTTGGTGCTAAGCGGCATTCATTGACACAAATGCGGCATTGGGGGCCAGTTTCAGACGCAGGAGGACAAGTAGGGAGGTCGAATAGGCTCCTAGCCTTGTTGTGAGCCTCTTGTATCTTGGGCAGAACTGCAGCAAAGTCCTCCCGGATACAATCAAGACAGACACCTAATGCCTGGGAAATAAGGCCCGATTCCTTACCACAATGGTGGCATCTAGGCAAAAGACTACCTTCGGCCCAGACCTACGGCGAGTAGAATGAAAAACAGAAGCTGGGCTACTGCCTGGAGGAAGGAGGCTACATAGGTCAGAGCTGCGGCTGACAGGACGGCACTGGCCCCGTTGTATTCTTCAACGGAAACCAAGCCGGTGCTGCGCAACATCAATCGTGCTCGATTGCTGGCATTGAACTCCACGGGCAGAGTTACCAAGGAAAAAAGGACGGCTAACGCAAACAGGAAGATGCCTACCCAGAGAACAGTTAACCCGAACTCTCCGGCAAGAATATAGAGAAAGACTCCCCCAATGATGCAGAACCAGCCCAGTTGGCTTCCAACGCTAGCTGCTGGGACCAGCGCCGTGCGAAACCTCAAAAAGGCATATCCCGTCTTGTCCTGAACAGCGTGCCCAATCTCGTGAGCTACGATCCCTAATGCAGCTACGGAGGCATTGCTATAGACTTCAGGCGAAAGGCGCAGCACTTTGTGCCTGGGGTCATAGTGATCGCCTAGTTTCCTCTTTATTTGCTCAACCTTTATGTTTTCTAATCCATTGTCTCTGAGAAGGCTTCCAGCAGCCTGAGCCCCGGTCACCCGGCGCATGTTGGCCACCCGGGAGTACTTCTTGAAGGCGGAATTCACCTTGGCTTGGGCGTAAATCATGAATATAAGCGGCGGAATCATGAACAGAAGCCAAGTATAAATGCCAAGAAACATACCCTTTTTCCCTTCTAGGAAGACTGAATTATTAACAGAGTGGGAGAATAAGTCAAGCGCAAGGCGCTTGCTTGTATTAGGTGGTGAGGATCTCGGGGGATCACAAAGTGAAGGCTCTGGAAGCCCATGAGCTGGCCCTCAGGCAGCTTGGCTTAGGGGGCGATTGAGTGCGCTCCATATACGGCCGGAAACCCAGCTTCACACCACCGACCGACATCCGCGAACGGGGTTGGTCTCTCGTCACGAATCACACGAACGATTGGAGAGATTTGACTCGTTGTTTGCTTTCTGCTACAATGTATTCAAGAGGCAAATAAGGGCTAGGGTGACCTGGCAAGGAGGTGAGGCATGGTTGAGCGGTATGTGTGGTTATGCCAATGGATCTTTCCTGGTAGGGGCTCTCTGCCAGCGTAAGAAACTCCTAGTCACTGGAATGTGTTGGCAGAGGGCAGCAGGAAGCCCTGAGCTCCTCGTTGTAACAGGAGGCCACGGATTTGTGGGCAGGGAGGCTTAGCCTGCAGCTAAAGTGGAGGAGTAAGGGTGATTGACAATTGGATACTAGATACTCGAAACAGAGCTCCCGGATCCGGGAGCTCTGTTTTTGGGGTGTTCACAGGCCTGCCGGTTCTCCGCTTGCGACTGTAGTTCGATGCTTATCAGCCCAAGCGAGATCAGAGAAACCTGCCTAGAATTCTGGAGGCTTGCCTATGCCTTGGGCCCACTCACCTTGTCGGTACCAAAGAGGGCCACTTACGCAAGAGAATGGCTAGCCGTTGTTAGCTTGTGATAGCTGACTTGTGATTTAGGCAAGGCGCTTTCTGTTTTCCACCTGGTTTGGATGGTTCGTTTGCTTCCCGGCAGCGGGCGCTTGACGCAAAGTCGAAGCGTGGGCCAGCAG
Source organism: uncultured Dehalococcoidales bacterium (assembly GCA_964534285.1). GTDB lineage: Bacteria > Chloroflexota > Dehalococcoidia > GIF9 > AB-539-J10 > JADFUX01. The sequence goes on along the minus strand of CAZHQV010000060.1, from coordinate 3,302 downwards.
TCTTTGGCGGGGATCCTGAGCGCCGCAGTGTGGTGGCCTGTCCCTCTTATGAGGCATTGCTGTAGCAATCTATCGGTTCGCCAATGCGGCAGGTGACGGAAACCTGGAGCCATCCTCCGGTCGGCCTAGGTTCATTAGTTAGCAGACTACGTTGGCTTGGGCACCTTACAGCGTCGTTCCTTCGAGGTTGGAATTCGGCCTCTCTGTGGGGAAGTCGCCCCAGGAGTATGCCCTGGAGCGAAACGGACAGACCATGTAACAGCAATGCTGAGGCATGCCGACTTCCAGGCGATCACTCGTCAAATCAATCTGAACCAAGCTAGCAACAACAATCAGGTCATCTTCGCCATGGCCTTCCAATCGTTGAACAAAGCTCTGGCAGAAAAAGAAAAGGCAATTCGTCCTATAGGCATCAGTGCATTGAGTCTAGTCGGCAAGGGAAAACAGCTCGGCATGTTTGGTCCTGGGGGCGAAAGGATAGAGCACTTGGATAAAGCCATCAACCAAATTCAGACAGAATACGGGTTAGCCTCAATAGTGAGAGGAGGACAATACCCAATTTAGGATAGTTGTTTTGGCTTGGGGCGAAAGTTATAATTAGATTACACATTCAGTGGATAGGAAAGGAGGAAAATGCCACCTTATGCCTACTTTCAAAAACAGTTCATGCCTTTGTCTGAGGCCAAGATCGGGATTTTGACGCATGCCTTGCACTATGGTACCGGGTGCTTTGAAGGCATCCGTGGTAATTGGGATAGGGAGAAAGAAAGATTCTGCATCTTTAGACTCCGGGATCACTATGAACGTATGTTTGGTGGCTGCCACATTCTGAAGATCAACCTTGCCTATTCCGTTGATGAGCTTTGCCATCTGACCACAAAGCTTCTAGAAGAAAGCGGTTACTGCGAAGATGTTTATATTCGCCCCCTGGCTTACAAGAGCTCCGAAGCCGTTGGGGTCCGCCTCCATGACGTAGAGGACGATTTCCTTATCATTGTGACCACGCTCCCCCCTTATCTTGATGTTCATAAAGGCGTTCGCTGCTGCACTTCCTCATGGCGCCGCCTCGATGACACAATGGTTCCGCCGCGAGGCAAGATTTGTGGTACCTATGTGAATAGCGCTCTGGCTAAGAGCGAGGCTCTGGAAAATGGCTTTGACGAGGCGATATTGCTAAGTCATGATGGACATGTTTCCGAAGGTAGTGGGGAGAACATTTTCCTTCTCATTGATGGAAAACTTGCCACTCCCACGTCGTCTGATAATATCCTTATGGGCATTACCAGAGACACAGTTATCCAATTAGCTAGAAACGAGTTAGGCATAGATACTATAGAGAGACAGGTTGACCGAAGTGAACTCTACCTTGCTGAAGAGTGCTTTTTCACGGGCACCGCGGCGCACATCACCCCAATCGTTGAGGTTGACCGCCGCCCCGTGGCTACGGGGAAAGTGGGGAACATAACTAGCCAGTTGCAACAAATATTCGGTGAGGTAATACTGGGGAGAAACCCTAAGTACCTCGATTGGTATACTCTGCTTTCCCCTAGGGTGGTTAGGGCCTAGGAATTCTGGTTCGGGGACAGCGCCAAAGCCCTAAGCAGGTAGAGAAGACGACAGCTATAGTCCAGTGCAGTGGTGTAGTAGCAGGCTTCTTCCAATAGTTGACCAGCAGCGAAACTTCCATGACCTCGGAGCAAAACGACCTTGTGTTGCTTTAGCACTTCAGTTATCTCTTGGCAAAGCTCGTTTGCCTTTGCTACCTCTTTGCCCAAAACAGGCACCTTGGGGAACAGAAGCTTCCCTTCTATATCACGAGGGACGATCTCCTCCTCCATGAAGGAAAGGGCAACGGCATAAGGCGGATGAGCGTGAACTACGCTCAATGCCGACGTATGTTGATAGATGGAGCGGTGGACCGGCAACTCCGACGAAGCCATAGGTGTGGCCCGGTCGTTCTTTGTAATTCCAGTCTGCACCAAATCCCCTTCCTCAATGGAACCCAGCATGGTGCCACGATGGGTAATGAATAGGGAGTCTCCCAGCCTTATACTTAGGTTGCCACTTTGGAGGGAAACCAGACCTTGGGCAAAAAGATTGCGTCCCACCTCCTGAAACTGGGATAGTATCATGGCCTAGCACCTATGGCGTGGGGCGAATGACGGCAACGAACCTCCCCTGAATTTCAACATTGTCAGCAGTAGTGTAGAAGGGTTTCATTGAATCCCCTTTCACTGGAAGCCTATAGACATTCCGCCTGCCATGCGTTAGCTCTTCGCTGACTTCAAGGCTTTCGGTCAAGGCAACGTTTGTTGTCTTGGAATCAGGCGCAGGAATGGGCTCACCGGCAGCCATCGCCCGCAGTATATGGGCACATAAGCGTGCTTTCCACTATCCTGTGTGCTGCTTAAGAGCTTGATTCCGCGAGATGTGTCGCTGTAACGCCCGACGTATCCTGCTCGCTCCGATCTGTCTAGGGCGTGAGTTACAATCGGAGTAGGAATCATGCTGCAACCTCTGGCAGTATCCCTGATACTCGGCGGATAGCTACCACTACGCAGGAAATGTCGGATTAACCCGGTAGTACATTGTTGTTTTGGAGCAAGTGGCTTGGCAGCCAAGCAGCGCTAACCTCCAGCTCGCTGAGGAAGAGCTCGGTTCAGTTTCTTCATCAATCGAGACTTGAGTCTCGCTGCCTTGTTGCGATGGATGATGCCCTTGCTTGCTGCTCGGTCTATTGTACTTACTGTTGCTACTGCGGTCTGTTGTGCTGATTCCCAGTCCTCTACGCCAATGAGGTACTCGGCCTTGGTCATGCGAGTCTTGATTGCACTTCGCACTGAGCGGCTGCGCATTCGTCTCTTTTCGGCTGACCGGACTGCTTTGCCAACTGATTTAGCCTTAGGCAATGCTCCCTCCTTGCCCATGTTCGGCACCACTGCTGACTGTCACTCTACCCTTTCTCGCTGCACTTGTAACCCCCCAGACTTCATGTATCTTGGATGTGAGACTTGTTAATTGGCCCAAATCTTTGACTTCCAGGGTAAGAGATATGGATGTAGTGTTGTTACCATTATCCTTGAGACTGGCGCTCATAATGTTTACTCCCTCTGCAGCCACAATGACGGTGATATCTCGCAAGAGCCCTACTCTGTCCCAGGCATCAACCTGAATGGTTACCGGATAGACTTGCTCTACGTTTCCCCAGCTCACCTCGATCAGTCGCTCTTTTTCTACCTCATTAATAACATTGATACAGTCTTTCCTATGCACCCCGATGCCGCGACCGTGGGTAATATAAC
>CAZHQV010000059.1:2474-11616 GCA_964534285.1 uncultured Dehalococcoidales bacterium | reverse complement strand
ACGGGAGGCGTGGCGAAGAACGTGGGAGTTGTTAAGGCCATGAAAGAACACTTGAAATATGACATTCTTGTACCGGCCGATCCTCTTCTCACCGGTGCGAGAGGTGCTGCAATACTGGGAAGGGAACTAACCCTGAGAGCCGTGGCAGAAGGTAAGCCCATTGAGAGGAAGGAGCGGCACTTGGAAGAGGTTACCTTCTTCAAGTAGAGGATGATTTGGATATGGCTTGGTTTATGGGCATTGACATCGGTTCGTCAACAAGCAAAGGGGTTATAGCCAAGGACGGTCAACTCTCAGCTTACCACATAATTCCTTCAGGGATTAGTTACGGGTCAGCGGCGGAGAAGGTGAGGGAAGAACTTCTAGCAAAAGCAACGCTACATCCAGAGGACATTGCCTATACCATAGCTACGGGCTGTGGCGCAAGAAATGTGCACTTCGCCGATGATAAGTCTGCCGACATGGTTTGCTCGGCCAGAGGAATACACAATGTGTTCCCCTCAGCAAGGACTGTTATCGATGTGGGAGGGCAATCGACTCAGGTGACCCGAATAGACGAACGAGGGCGAGTAGTGAACTTCACAGTCAGTGAAAAGTGTGCTGCCGGAAGTGGGCGGTTTCTTCAGGTCATTGCTAACGTGCTCCGCATTGACCTTGGGGATGTCGGGCCGCTCTCCCTCGTGTCTGAGAATCCTGTCACCTTCACCACAGGCTGCGCTGTCTTTGGCGAGTCAGAAGCCATTACCCGGGTCTGTGAGGGGGTTTCTAAGGAAGATATTCTGGCTGGCGTTCATGGGTCACTTGCCGACAAAATCTCAGCTCTCATCGGCAGGGTTGGCTTGGAGGAGCGATGCGCCCTCATAGGAGGTGGTGGGTTAGATATCGGGCTCGTGAAGAGCATAGAAGACAAGCTGAAGATTCACTTGCTGGTGCCTCCTCAGCCCCAGATCATTGCAGCCTTAGGTGCAGCCTTATTGGCTGAAGAACGGCAAGGGGCTGCAGTTCCCTGAGCAAGCAGGCCATTCTTTGTTTGTCTGAAGACCTCTTTGGTTGCCGTTCCAGAGGATTACGCTCCTCTCAACTGTCGCCCGCGGTTCTGATTGTTGCGACAAGCGGGAAGCTCTTGTCCGAATCCAAGCGGGCCCTTGTCATGGGCCAGCTTTTCCAGGGTCATTCTGCGCCCAGGCTGTTGCCTTTCTCATGTAACCATCGTAAGGCGGCCATATGGCATGAGGAGAAGAAATGAAGGAAGAGCGCGCGGCAGAGGATTGTCTAGATTCTGGAAAAACGTTAATATGATAAAGGGAAGAAAAGAGAAAGGAGGTGCGGCAGCAGAGAATTTGCATTTCGGGAAAAGGCAATAGGTTGCAAGAAAAGAAGGAGGTTTGACAGATGGCAGTTAAAGTGAGGGAACCGTATCAGGGTCTATCTCGCGAGGAGCTACTGAACAAGGTCTACGAGATAGCGGCTAACTATGAAATTAACTCCTATGCTTGCTCTCAATGCGTAGTGGCAGGGCTTCATGAAGTGCTTGGTTTTGATGACTGCTTGGTTAAGGCGGCAACCTCGAATTGCGGAGGTACTGCTTTCCAGCTTGTGGGGACTTGTGGAGGACTAACCGGGGGGATAATGGTTTTGGACTACTACCTTGGGCGTCCCGTGGAGCATATGTCGGACAAGGAGGTCATCATGCACCCCAACATAGACGATCTCTTTGCTGCCCAGGGAGCAGCCAGATTACTTTTTAATAAGTACATGGAAAGATATGGCACAATTACTTGCGCGAACATTATGCAGCAGCGTTGGGGACGTTTATACTACTTTGAAGACCCAGATGAATTCGCCAAGTTCGAAAAGGCGGGAGCGCATTCGGATCCGAAAATGGCCCCTGACATTGTTGGAACCGCAGCGAGGTTCGCACTAGAGGTTCTGCTCGATAAAGGAGCTGTCGAAATCGGTAAATAGGTGACTATAACGGCTGCCAAAGGACTGTACAAGGGGTTTGGCTCTTGTTCCAGGTAGGTTGGATGAGAACCTGATTTCAGTTGTGCGGTCTACGGAGAATAGGGAAAGGTTCGCAATGAGCCTTTCCCTATCCTGTTAGAAAGGGCGACAGACGAGGTTGACCCGCATAGGTTTTGGCGGCGGCAAGGAAGATGCAAGGGGTGGCCTGTAGTGAGGAGGTCTCTAAGCTGGTAATTGCCATCGATATTTCCCAGCGGTGACAGAAGGACTTCAGCGCAAAACCAACATGAACTGGCAAGCGGAGAAACTGGCGTATCGAAGGAGGGTTTATGACGAGTCAACAATCTTCCAAAGAGGAACTTCTAGACCGGATTGAGAAGACAGCCCATGACTACGAAGCTAAGTACCATGGGTGTTCTAGATCTGTCATGCAGTCTCTTGCAGATCATCTTAAACTGGGTGACACTCTAACATTCAAGGCGTCCGTACCGTTGTCTGGTGGTGTTGCCATGAGAGGGGAGACTTGTGGTGCCTTGATTGCGGGTATTATGGCTTTGGGAATAGCTTGGGGCAAGGAGGCTATCGAAGAGGAGGACTGGATGGAACCGGTGATAGGCGGATATAGATTATGTCGTCGGTTTGAGAAAGAACTTGGCTCGACTTCCTGCCGCGAAATCCAGACAGCTAGATTGGGACGAGCTTTCAACTTCGCTGATTTGAACGATTATGAGGAGTTCCAGAAGGCAGGCGGTTACGTAGAGTGTCCCAAGGTAGTAGCAAAGGCAGCTCGATTGGCAGCCCAGATGATAATAGAGGGGTCAGAGAAAAAGTAGCTCCTCTGCAGCCCTCGGAGGAGGTCAGCAGCTTGCTGCGGAGATGGTCAACGTGCTACCCCAGGTTGTTCGCCCTGTGGCAAACTAGTAGCAGGTTCTTGAAAGCTTCCCTTTGCTCGGTCTCCGTGGTGGTAACCTGATCGTTCTTGTCTTGGCACGTCAGAGGGAGACAAGTCCGCGGTTCCGGCAACTAAGGCTCATCACCAGTCAGCATCGCGAAAGGCGAAGGCGTCTCGACGCGTTTTCTTGCCGTTTTCATCAACCCTGTGGCTTGTTTCATTTTTCGGTCCAGTACAAGGGTGTAGGGCTGGATGGCTAAGAGCCCCCCGCCTAAGCGCTGATTCTAGCTGGTAATCTTCTTTTTACTCCTGTCTTTCTCCCTGCTAGAATAAGCAAGAATGACGAAATCAACACTATTGCAGGAACAGTTAGAGTCTTTGCCAACGGGGCCGGGAGTCTATCTATTCAAAGATTGGCAAGGCGAGGTCATCTACGTAGGCAAGGCTGCCAACTTGAGCAACCGAGTGAGAAGCTACTTCAGCTCCCCGAGCAGCCTGTCATCGAAGGCTCGGCTGCTAGTATCTAGGATAAACGAGCTCGAATTCATGGTAGCAGATTCAGAGCAAGAAGCACTTATCTTAGAGTGCAGCATGATAAAGAAATATCGTCCACGGTATAATGTGCGCCTCAAGGATGACAAAACCTTCCCATACCTCAGGATAAACGTCAATGAAGACTGGCCTGCCATTTGTGTCACTCGTCGCTTTCAAGGGGATGGTGCCAGGTACTTTGGGCCTTTCGCTAGCGCTGGGTCGGTACGCAACACTCTAAGACTGGTAAAGAGGATTTTCCTCTTCCGCTCTTGCACCAAGACTATTGATGGCAAAGCCGAGCGGCCCTGCCTCAACTACTTTATCCATCGCTGCCTCGGACCGTGTATCGGCGCCGTGAGTAAACAGGAATACCAGGAGCTGATAAACCAGGTTATTCTGTTTTTGGAAGGCAAGCAAGAGTTGGTGCTTCGTGAGATGAATAGTAAGATGAGGGCGGCAGCCCAGCACCTCCAGTTCGAAAAGGCAGCTTTGCTGCGTGACCAGATTCATGCTGTGGAAAGGGTTATAGAGGGGCAGAAAATTGCCATCAGGTTGAAGGGTGATCAAGATGTCATTGCTCTGGCACAGAATGAAGGTGTAGCCTATGTAGAGATTTTCTTGATCCGTAATAACAAAGTTGTTGGGCGTGACCATTTCATCATGGAAGGTATCCGCGACGACAAACCCAGTCATATAATGGCGAGCTTCGTGAAGCAGTATTACGCGTCAGCCTCAAGTATCCCATCGTTGATATTGCTTCAATACCCCGCCGATGAAGCATCAGTCCTGGCCGAGTGGCTTAAAAGGCAAAAGGGAAAGAGTGTAAGACTTCAGGTGCCGCGCCGAGGAGCCAAGACGCAGTTGATGAACATGGTAGCTGATAATGCCAGCAAAGGCTTGAGGCTAGCCAAAGCCAAGCAGGTGAACTTAGAGGCCATAGCTTCCGGTTTGCAAGAGCTGAAAGATATACTTCGTTTGCCACAGATACCGCTACGGATAGAGGCCTATGATGTCTCCAACATTCAAGGCACTCTGGCTGTGGCTAGCATGGCTGTGTTGGAGAGGGGCTTGCCTAGCCCGCCTCAATATCGCCGCTTTCGGATCAAGACGGTGGCCGGGGCTGACGATTATGCTATGATTCAAGAGGTGTTGAAAAGAAGGTTGAAAAGAAGCGCAACCTCTGAAGGGAATTGGGCAGTTATCCCTGACCTCATCCTTATTGATGGTGGTAAAGGGCAGCTTAACGCGGCCTTGGAGGCCATGAAGGAGATTGAAGCTGCTTCTATTCCGGTAGTTAGCTTGGCTAAGGAGAATGAGGAGGTTTTCATAGCTGATGAATCCAAACCAGTTGGCATAGCCAAGAATTCCTCAGCCCTGCACCTGCTTCAGAGGGCGAGGGATGAAGCACATCGCTTCGCCATCAGTTATCACCGGAGGCTCCGTCGAACGGCAGGCATGGCCTCCGTTCTGGATGACATTTCGGGGATCGGCCCAAGGCGAAAGAAGGCGTTGCTGAAGAGGTTCATCTCCATTGAAGCCATTAGGGAAGCCTCACTGGAGGAACTAAGCCAAACCGAAGGGATAACACTGGCTTTGGCAAGGAAGATGAAGGAATACCTTTGATAGCATTCGCCTCCTCTACAAGTTGCGGCTGATGACTACTCTCTGTATCTCTGAGGTTCCCTCGATGATCTGTAGCAACTTTGCCTCTCTATAGTAACGGGATACAGGGTAATCACTTATGTAGCCATAGCCACCATGAATTTGCACTGCATCGCTGGCAGCCTTCTCCGACATCTCGGAGGCAAAAAGCTTGGCGTAAGCTGCCTCCAAGATGTGAGGCAAGCCTTTATCTTTCATCCAGGCAGCCTTTAGGTACATGAGACGGGCTAACTCGATATTCATGGCCATATCAGCCAGCTTGAAAGACACGCCCTGAAAGTTGTAGATTGGCTGGCCGAATTGGGCCCTCTGCTTGGCATAAGCCACGGGAGATATCGAGGCAGGCTTGGGCCAGCCCTACAGCGATAGCACCAATGCAGATCCTCCCGGTTTGCAATACCTCCAGGTGCTGGGCAAAACCACGCCCTTCCTGGCCCAAAAGGTAATCCCTCGGAATGTGACAATCTTCAAAAATCAGCTCGTTGGTCGGGAATGATTTCCAACCCATCTTGTCGTGGTGTACGCCCACATTGAAGCCCGAAGTACCTTTGGGAATGATAAACGTATTTATCATATCTCGTCCCTTCTTATCTTTGATCCCGGGACATTTCGCGGTGACAACAACGATTGGTGCGTTGTTCAGACCCATGAGGCTAATGAACTGCTTCGTGCCGTTGATAATCCATTCGCCGCCACCAAGAACCGCCGTGGTTTGAGTGGCTCCGGCATCGGAGCCAGCTTCAGGCTCAGTAAGCCCGAAAGCTCCGATTTCCTTCCCTTGGGCCAGGGGGATCAACCACCTCTGCTTTTGCTCCTCAGTGCCAAATACACATAATTCCTGGCATACCAGGCCGGTAGTTACATCTAATATGCCACCTATGGAGGCATCTCCCCGAGAAAGCTCCTCAATGCACAGCATCTGGCCTACCCAGTCACCACCACCACCACCATATTTCTCAGGAAAGGGAATTCCCATCATTCCCAACTCAGCCATCTTACCGAGGATGTCATAGGGGATTTCTCCAGTCCTCTCCATTTCCTCAGCCCTAGGAGCAATTTCCTCATCAGCAAATTGACGACACATCCCTCTAATCATTTCCTGTTCTTCTGTTAGCTTAAAGTCCATCTTTGCCTCCACATAAGTAATCTGCTAAGGTCATAGCATTCCTAACAGCGAAAGCCTCGGCATCGTTGTTAAAGTAGATATAGATGGCTTTGAGATTCTTACCCAGGTGGACGATTCTCCCAGCCCATTGGGCTAGCTCGTCGTTAGAGTAACAACTTGCGTATAGATTTGCGCTGCCATGAAAGCGGATGTAGGCAAAATCGCTGGTAGCTACGAGAGGACAAGTGAAGCCGGGCATATCGAAAATGCATAAGCCGGCGTTGTATTGGTGTAAGATATCAAACACAGCGTCGTCAAGCCAGGACTGGTGGCGAAATTCGAGCACATGTTGGTATTCCTGAGGCAGCAACCGCAGGAAGTTCTCCAATAGCTCCTCATTGCGCTTCATATTGGGTGGCAGTTGGTACAGAAGGGGCCCCAGCTTATGTTCAAGCAAACGAGCCCGTGATAGAAAGGTCTCCGGCGCTGACTCCAGGTTTCTCAGCCTCTTTACGTGAGTGATAAACCTACTTGCTTTTACGGCGAAAGCGAAATTGTCGGGCGAGGACTCACGCCAGGTAACAAAAGCTTTCTCGCTGGGCAAGTGATAGAAACTGTTGTTCAGCTCCACGGTGTTGAATTGTTGAGCATAGAACTGCAGCCACTTTGATTTGGACAGCCCTTCAGGATAATACAGTCCACGCCAATGGTCGTAATGCCAACCACTGCAGCCAATGTAATATCTTGGTGGCACTTTAACCGCTGCTTTCCAGTCGTTTCTATCAGCTTAGTCACTAGAGGGAAGCCTAACGTTACCCCAGAGGGAATGAAAGGGCTTGGACATTCTTCGCTGTACTCACAATGACAAGCTCCTTCCAGCCAGACTGATACGGATGCTCCCCCTTTGCAGCGCGACCTTGAATGTTTGTCTATTATACACTATACTATCCAATCAGAAGAGCTTCTTGGTGACTCTAGCGGAGTGGAACCACCCGTTCCCATCCCGAACACGGAAGTGAAACGCTCCAGCGCAGACGATACTTAAGGGGCAACTCTTCGGGAAAATATGTCGTTGCCTGGGAGCTCTTCACTTCTCTAACCGCTCCAGACCGAATCTCATCCCATCCCTGGCAGCAATAACCGAAACTCCGGTTTGCTCAGTTAGCTTCTCAGCCAATTCCCACGGTTTGGCTCGCCACATGGTCATGCCAAAATGGGTTAGTATGGCTGCCTTTGGCCTTACTTCTTCAATAATGCGCTTGGCGTCAGGGAGAGATAGGTGATCGACAGGTGGGCCCGGAGCTAGCCTAACCACATTGATGATCAGTAACTGAGCGGCATAATACTTGGATAATCCGTCAAAATACCTAGTATCGGTGATCCACGAGAAGACATGCCGTGGCGTTCGAAAGACAAAGCCATAGGTTTCCACAGGATGCTTATGCCTAACTGGCGACTCAAATGAAACATCATTGACTTGATAAGATCCACCGGCGGTTAGAGTCTCTATGCTTTGTGGACAAGCGCGCAAATAAGAAAAGACAACTGGATCCTGCTCCAGAGCGTCGGCTGGAGCAAAAACCACACCTCTCTTCTTCCTGCCGCCATCGGTCATGGCCTCGATCATAACATTGATGTCACCACTGTGATCCAAATGCCTGTGAGATAGAATGATGGCTTCCAGCTTGGAAGGGTCGAGTTTCTTCTTAGCGGCTTGGACCAGACAACCAGGGCCTGGGTCAAGTAGTATTTGGGTGCTGCCCAGGCTAAGCCAGGCGCCTCCAGATGCTAGGAATTGGTGGATTACTACGAATCTCGCGCCGGCCGTGCCAAGAAAAGTTATCACATCGGGCAGCTCAGCCACGGTGGAATTATAACATGAAGGCTGAATTGCCTCGGACTGTGCTAGAATAGGGCAGTAGGGCATGGCTAAGGTGGAAGCGGACATTGCTGAACTGGTCAGGGGATACCAAGCCAAAACGGGTAAGCTATTGACCATAGGCACAACCGAGTCAGCCACCGGCGGCAGGATAGCTGATAGGTTAACTAATGTGCCGGGTAGCTCCGACTACTTCAGAGGCTCTTTGGTCGCTTACAGCAACGAGATGAAGATTAGTCTCCTTGGAGTCAAGAAGGAGACCCTGGAGGATTATGGAGCTGTCAGCCGGCAGACCGCCATAGAAATGGCTGAAGGAGGCAGGAGGCTGTTAAAGGTAGATATATGCCTTTCAGATACCGGCATTGCTGGCCCGTCTGGCGCTACACCTGAAAAGCCACTAGGGCTCTTTTATATTGGGTTGGCGGCCAAAGATAGAAGTCTAGCTGACGAATATTGCTTCCAAGGAGACCGAGAGCAAAACAAGGGAGAAGCTGCAGAAGCTGCACTGAGCACGTTGAAACAGCATCTACTAGGGCTTAGCTAGGTTGAAGACGCAGTGATGGCCCAGAAGGGACTCCCCCAGCGGAGAAGGATATTGAGATACAATAGGGTTGCATCATCCCTCCCAAGGCATAATGGCCATAGTTCAAAGGCTCCGTAGCATTTTGAGGTTCATCTTGAGCCTCGGTACTCTTGGTCCCTCGAACCAGACCTGATGTCGTGTTGGCTTCGGCGGGTAGGCAGCTACTTCATGGTCGGAGTTGGACGTCAAGGGTTGCAACTGAAGACGAGTTAAGCTAGAATATCTGCTTTCTCCAATTACGCAATGCATGAATTTGGGATAACTGAGAGTATTCTGACCATCGCTTTGGACAAAGCCAAAGAGGCGGGAGCGAGTAAGATCAGACAGATCAACTTAGTCGTCGGTGAGCTAGCGGGTTTCGTACCCGACTGTATTCAATTCTATTTCGATTTGCTTAGCAAAGATACTATTGCTCAGGAAACAGCCCTTCATTTCGAATCTAGGCCGCCAGAACTTCGTTGCCGCAATTGCGGCACGGCTTTTCATCCTCAAGATACTCTATGGTCTTGCCCTGAATGTCAG
>CAZHQV010000059.1:0-2464 GCA_964534285.1 uncultured Dehalococcoidales bacterium | reverse complement strand
GAATGTCAGAGCCAGAGTGTGGAAGTGACAGGAGGACGCGAGCTATATGTAGAAAGCCTGGAGGTAGAATGAAACGGATTCAAGTGGTGCAGAACATTCTCGACGCCAACGAGTCTATAGCTGCCGAAAATCAGCGGCTTCTAGACGAGCACAGAGTCTTCGCTATCAACATCATGTCAGCTCCGGGCGCTGGGAAGACAAGTCTTGTTCTGCAAACGATGGCCAACTTGAAGCATAGGCTAAGAATAGGAATTGTGGAAGGCGACGTGGCTTCAACGCTAGATGCTGAAAGGGTGAAGGGCGAGGCAGCGGCAGTTGTCCAGATAACCACGAGAAATATGTCGGAGAGTTGCTCCTTGATTGCCAATATGGTAACGTATGCGCTCAAAAGCATGCCTTTAGAAGCCCTGGACCTCCTCCTGATTGAAAACGTGGGCAATCTCATCTGTCCGTCAGAGTTTGCCCTGGGAGAACACAAGAGGGTAGTAGTCTCCAGCCTTCCTGAGGGTGACGATAAGCCTATCAAATATCCCATGATTTTCGCCGATGCAGATGTGGTGATAATAAACAAAATCGATCTGCTACCTTATGTGGACTTTGATATTCCCGCGTTTCGCCGCACTGTTGATGAACTTAACCCTGAAGTGGGATTCTTCGAAGTCTCCTGCAAGACTGGCCAAGGGATCGAAAAGTGGTGCTCCTGGCTGTCAAAGGAAGTGGAGAGTAATGCACACAAGGTCAGTAATTAAGGAGGATAAATGGTAAGTAGGATCATTGAAAAACAGAATATGGGGCTATTCGTCAATAATCTCGTCAATTCGGAGGTGGAAGTAGTAGGGGCGAAGAGGAAAGATGGTAAGTATGCCTTCGGGAAGCTCACTGATGCCAGCCAGTTGTGTCTCGATTACGACTTCGCACTATATCCACCAAAAGGTTATCTCCTCCCTCCCAGAGAAACGCTCATAAAGTTTGAACTGGGTGAAGAGCCCAGAGTTGAGCCGGTTGTTGAAGCTAAGCCTGTAGTTCTTTTTGGCGTCCATCCTTACGATATCAAAGCCATTGAACTTCTGGATGCGGCGTTTTCCGGCGCGAACCACGATATCAACTATCTCTCCCGGAGAGCAAAGACCACGATTGTCGGCGTTGATTGCTTGAATCCCAACCCCAATGCTTTTTGCGCCAGTCTAGGCACAGCTACCACCGATAGTGGCTTTGATTTGATGCTAACTGATATTGGTGACAGCTATGTTGTAGCTACTGGCAGCAGCGAAGGGGAACAACTGCTCAGCAGGTATGCTGTAACGAGGGAGGCGACTCAGTCGGAATTGGCGCAAAGGGACGAACAACGCCGCGAAGCCTTGGCCAGGTACAAAGTCACGCTCAGTGTGTCAGCGGAGGAGTTGCCAGCACTATTGGACAAGTCTTGGGACAGCGCTGTGTTTCGGGAGAAAAGCGAAAAATGTCTCAGCTGCGGCTCCTGCGTGATGGTATGCCCTACTTGTTTTTGCTTTGATGTCCAGGATGACATGGCCCTCAATCTGAAGCAGGGTGAGCGCTATCGGCAATGGGATGGCTGCATGTTAGTTGATTTTGCGCTTGTAGCTGGCGGAGAGAATTTCAGGCAAGACAGCCAAAGTCGATTCAGACATCGCATATATCGCAAAGGGAAATACCTATTGGAAAGGTATGGAAAACTTGGCTGTGTTGGTTGTGGGAGGTGTGCCTCAGCCTGCCTTGCCGAGATTGCTAGCCCGGCTGAAACCTTTAATATGTTAAAGGAGGAAAGAAAGTGAGATGACTAGCCAAGCAATTCCCCAAACATCCATTTACCAACCCTGGCCTGCGAAGCTAGTAAGAGTCGAGCCCATCGCTGAGAGGGAAAAGCTCTTTGAATTCAGGTTGAGGGAGGGTAGGGAGCTAGGTCACAAACCAGGACAGTTTGTTGAGATTTCCCTTTTTGGCATTGGCGAAATGCCTATTTCTATCTCATCCTCGCCAACGAGGAACGGCAGTTTTCAACTGGCGGTACGGAACGTAGGCAGTGTAACGAACGTCCTTCATGGACTAGCCGAGGGTGCCACGGTAGGTATCAGAGGGCCTTTTGGCAACGGCTTCCCCATGGACGACCTTAAGGGCAAAGACATCCTCATAATAGCTGGGGGGATAGGTCTGTTTCCGTTGCGCTCGTTAATAGACTACATTCTGGATAAGAGAAACGAATTCGGCAGGCTTACCCTCCTATCAGGTTGCAGGACGCCGGGAGAAAGGATGTTCGTAAATGAGCTTGAGAGGTGGTGCAAAGGGGAAAACTGCGAAGTTTTGGAAACAGTGGATAGAGGAGATGAGTGCTGGACAGGGAATGTAGGCGTGGTGACTACCCTTTTCCCAAAGGTGGATATAGAGCCACAGAACACCTTCGCCATTACAGTAGGTCCACCGGTCATGTACAAGTTTGTGGTAGCGG
>CAZHQV010000058.1:0-11719 GCA_964534285.1 uncultured Dehalococcoidales bacterium | reverse complement strand
TTGACCAGCTCCGCACCCAAAGTCCTCACCTTCTCTGTCACCAGGAACCCCAAAATCTGCGGAGGAAAAGCTGCGCCTGTGGGATGGTACTGCATGGTATCTGTATGGACGAGGGGACAGCCTGCTCTGTAGGCTAGTACCAGGCCGTCAGCAGTAGCGCCGTAATGATTAGTCGTAGGGAAGCCCTGGATATGGGTGCGCCCCATGCCACCAGTAGCCATGACCACTGCCTTAGCTCTCACTATAGTCATTTGCTTGGTTTCCAGGTTCATCAATATCGCTCCAGCTACCCGTCCTTTATCATCCATTAGCAACTCAACTGCTGGTTCAAATTCCAACCAATTTATTTTCCCGCGATGCATATTCCTCTGGCGAATCTCGTCGCGCACCACACGCATTTCTTCAAGTCCGGTATAATCCCGACATGAATGCATTCTCCTTCTACACGCGCCACCGCCTGATAGCTCGTGATATGAATTGTCAGGCTCCTTATCCCAATTCACACCCAGTGATTCCAGCCATCTGATGACATCGGGGGAATCCTTCACCAACGCCTCTACCAAATCAGGTACATTAACATAGTGCCCTCCACCCATTACATCCAGGTAATGGACAGCAGGCGAGTCATTGGATCTATCACATGCTTGAGTTCCTGCTTGAGCTCCTACAGTGTTGGCATCGCCCAGACGTAACTTCGATGATATCAAGACTTCGCCACCATTTTCCTCAGCCAAAAGCGCTGCTGCGCCACCGGCACCACCACAGCCGATCACCAACACATCAACATCGTAGTCAACGTCATCAAGGTCAATGCTATCGGGATCAATGCGGCTATTTCCTTCGAGCAAATCGGCTATCTCTAGAGGTGCGCTTTCACCCTTGTTCGGCCCTATTCTTAGCTCGCGAAACTGCTCCTTTTTGTAGTCAGGGTGGAATTTTGGCACTACAACATCTCTCTCCTCAGCGGGAATACGTGGAAATGGTCCCTTTTCTAATCGTTTTGGCCTAGTTTCCTCTACATTTCTCTTACTGTCTTCCATAGAAGCAGGATATGGCATATCGGCTACCTCCCTCTAAAAGGATTTCACAAAGCAGGCTCTATTTCACGCTCGGCATACAGCTCGCGCAATTCATCTTTGGACATCTTCTTCAGCTCGTCCAATTCAGCGTCAAATTTCCCTTCCTCTATCTCTGTCGCCCTATCCAGGTTATGCTGAGACTTGGGGGCAAGATGAGCCCCTCTCAGCCTTCGACCTGCTATGGCTGCAACATATGGCTGTAGCCCCTGTGGACACCTCGCCGCACACAAGCCGCACATTACACAATCAAATGACTTCTCATATACCGCCTCATAGTCACCCCTTATAGCAGCGGACATGAACTCCATCACCTCAAGATCTTGGGGACAGCTCTTAGTACAGTTGTTACAGCCAAAACAGGTGAGGATGATCGGGTAAAGCTCAACTAGCTTGTTCTGGCCTTCTTTCGGCTTCAAATCACCTACGTTGTAGAGAGCCTCAGCAGTGGGGAAGAACGGTATCTGCGTTAGGTACATATCTTGCTCAACAGCTTTTTGACAGGCGAGAGCATATCTTAGTTGAGGATCGTTCCTGAAGCAGTATACAGTAGCGCAGGCACCGCAGAATCCGGAACGGCACCCAACACTTCGAACAAGGTTGTAGCCACAGTACTCCAATGCCGCCTGAATCGTGAGTCCCTCAGGTACTAGATAACGCTTCCCCATTATATAGATGCCCAACATTGGCACCTTACCCCCTTTGGCAGCTTCTTCTCTCTCAGCAACTTGAGCCATTTTCACCTCCGTTCACAGAGTCGTTTCCTCATGGCGGCTGCACCAACATTGCATGTTGACCGCCACTGGTAGGCTGGCAATATGACAGGGGAAGGTCTCAACGTGAACCGCTAGCGCGGTAACTGTACCGCCATATCCCATGGCACCAATACCTAGATTGTTAACTCGCCGCAAGATCTCTTTTTCTAATTCGGCAACCTCAGGATCAGAATTTGGCGTGCCCACTTCGCGCAGCAGTGCCTTCTTAGCCAGCATCATGGTCTTTTCTGTCGTTCCGCCTATACCAACTCCAACGATAACTGGAGGACATGGGTTACTACCAGACTCATCAACGCGATTCACCACAAAATCTATGATACCTTGGCGACCTTGTGCTGGAGATAGCACGGTGAGGCGAGACATGTTTTCGCTGCCTCCCCCCTTAGGCATAACAGTGATTCTAAGCTTATCCCCTGGGACTACCTCAATCCAAATATCAGCTGGTGTGTTATCTTTGGTATTCACCCTGGCAGAGAAAGGCTGGGCCACAGCGGATTTGCGCAAATAACCTCTGTCGTATCCCTGGCGTACCCCCTCGTTAATTGCTGCGTAGAGGTCGCCTCCAGTTATTTGAACTTCCTGTCCCAGCTCGAGCCACACTACGGCAAAGCCAGTGTCCTGGCATAGCGGAATCTGCTCCTCACCTGCCACGACTACATTTTCTAGTATTCTATCTAATACATCCTGCGCCACAGGCGATCCCTCTTTTTCCCTTGCCTGCTTAAGCGCGGTTAGCACATCTTCGGACAAATAATGACAACAGTGTTCAAACAAACGAGAGATGGCATCAGTGATAGCACTAGCTTGAATCTCTCTCATTTGCGCCTCCAATCATTCTAGCTTCATAATGCTGACTATCTCCCGCACTGCATTTGCCGACTTCTTCAATGCTTCATCTTCTTCAGGGGTCAGCTCTAACTCTATTATTTGCTCAATACCACTTTTGCCCAACTTGACTGGAACCCCCACAACCACTCCACTGATGCCATATTCCCCCTCCAGACGGGTAGCGCAAGGCAGTATCTTCTTTTTGTCCAGGATTATGCTATTCACCATTTGCGCTGTGGCTGCTGCCGGGGCATAAAAGGCACTGCCGGTTTTGAGCAAGTTGACTATTTCACCGCCGCCCTTCACTGTGCGCTCCACCAGACTATCAATCTTTTCTTTAGACAGAAGGTCAGTGGTCGGGACGCCACCAACGGTGCAAAACCTGAGTACAGGCACCATCAGATCCCCATGCCCTCCCAGGAAGACACAGGCGCACAAATCCTCAACTGAGACACCGAGCTCTTGGGCTACGAAGCTGCGGTACCTAGTGCTATCGAGGATACCGGATTGCCCAAAGACTCTGGTTCGAGGAAAGTTGCTTATATTAAGCGCCAGCTGCGTCATGGCATCCAGAGGATTAGCAACCATGACGATGATGCAGTTTGGTGAATATCGCACAACGTTCTCGGTGACCTCTTGGATTATTCTCATGTTGGTCAATACCAAGTCATCGCGGCTCATCCCAGGTTTCCTAGGGACCCCCGAAGTAATGACTACGATGTCCGAATTTGCAGTTTCCTCATAGCCATTAGTTCCGATGATCTTGGCATCCGAGCCAACGAGAGGAGCAGCTTCCGACATGTCTAATGCCTTGCCTTGCGGAAGCCCCTCAACGATGTCCACCAACACCACATCAGCATAGCCTCTTTCGAGAATCATAAAGGCACATGTTGCCCCCACATTCCCCGCACCGATTACAGAAACCTTACACCGCATTGTACTTTGCCTCCTTTTCAATTTAAGATTCTGTAAATAGCGGCCCTTTCAAACACCGAGTAGGGATTCAAGCAACAACAGCTAAGGTGGCATCCTTTCTTACTGAATCTCCAGTCTTGAAGTTAATTGCCACAACTGTTCCATCCACGGGAGCAGGGATCGCATTCTGCATCTTCATTGCTTCCAAGATGACCAATGTGTCACCAGCTTTCACTTCGTCCCCTACGTTTACCATATAGCGGATGATCATTCCTGGCATAGGGGCGACTACCCTCTCTCCTTCAGCGACCACGGCGGGGTCTGCCTTCTTGGCTTCTGCCTCAGGCACTGCCTTCATAACTGCGGGCGGAGGAGGGGAGGCAGCGGCGGGAGTTGCAGGTCGGGAGGAAACAGTGATGCTAGGGAGACCTCCCAGCGCCTCCACCTCCACTTTGTAATATTCCTCATCAACAAAGACATTGAATGTCCGAACGCCAGCGCCCTTCTCAGGAACCACTTTCTCCGTCTTTTCCACCAGCTTGCCAGCTTTGGCTTTGGCGATAAGCTCATCCTCCTCCTTTACCTCCTCAATGGTCCTGGGAGCACGGGGGGGCTTCCAATCATCTGGAATAGTCTTATCCATGCCATGTTTATGTTTCAAGAAGCGAGAGCCGGTAGTAGGATACAGAGCATAGGTGAGTACGTCCTGAATATTCTTGGCAAATTCCTTAGAATCTTCCTTAGCTTTTTCCAGTTCCGGCTCCAACATATCAGCAGCCCGGCACTCGATTGGCTCTTCGCCCCTTTCATAGCCCTTGAGAACCATCTTTTGGATCTTCTTATCGATTGGTGCTGGCGGCTTACCGTAGAGTCCCCAGCAGTAATCCCTCGTTTCTTTGGGAATCATCTTATAGGGCCCAACTAAGACATTCTGCACCGCTTGAACACCTACGATCTGGCTTGTAGGTGTGACTAGGGGCGGATAACCAAGCTCTTCCCTCGTTTTGGCTGTAGCAGCCCGCACCTCGTCCAGCCTATCCAGAGCGTCGGCCTGTTTGAGCTGCGCCACCAGGTTTGTAGTCATTCCTCCAGGGATTTGGTGAACAAGCACCCCGGTATCGATCACCGACATTGCTGAGGTATCAAGAAAATCCCTATACTTAGGGGCGATCTGCTCAAGCATCTGCCCACACTTGAATAATTGTCCAATATCGAGTCCCGTATCCCTATCCGTCCCATACAGAGCGACTACTAAAGGCTCGAGAGGTGGTTGTGAGGAGCGCAATGCGAGCGGCGACAAAGCAGTGTCAACGATGTCAACTCCAGCCTCAATGGCCTTCAACAGAGACATAGAAGCCTGCCCGCTCGTGTAGTGGGTGTGAAGCTCAACAGGGACTTTCAAGTTTTCCTTGAGAGCCTTGATCAGCTCATAGGCATCATAGGGGGAAATGAGTCCGGCCTGGTCCTTGATACAAATGGAATCGGCACCCATCTCCTGGAGAGCGAGGCTTTTCTTGACATAGTATTCAAGGTTGTAGACCGGCCCGCCCATCCTTGGCTGAGTCAGCGAGTAACATATGGCTCCTTGATAATGTCTGCCGCACTTCTTAATCGCCTTAGCGGCACGTTCGTGATTGCGCTCGTCGTTTACGGCATCAAAGACACGGAAGATGTCAATTCCGACCTCGGCCGCTTGTTCCACAAAAACATCCACCAGATCATCGGGATGGTTCCGATAGGCGACCAAGTTCTGGCCCCGTAGTAGCATCTGCAGCGGCGTGTCGGGCATGAGCTTCTTTAATTTTCGAGGCCTGTCCCAAGGGTCTTCCCCCAAGAAACGGTGGGGCACATCGAATGTTGCCCCACCCCAGACCTCCATGGAGTAGAAGCCACACTTATTCATTTCACTGGCCATCCACTCCATGTCCTCAGTTCGCATCCTTGTAGCCACCGAACACTGGTGCGCGTCACGAAAAGTAGTGTCACAGATTTTGACTGGGTTCTTAGCTTTCGGCCTTGTCTTCACCCTATCGCTAGTCAAATCCTTTGCTAGAATCGGACCTTCCGCAATTCCTCCAACCATAAATCCCTCCTTATCCTTCAACTATTTAGAGACTATTCTTCGCTGCCAGAGAGTTCGCATCCGCATTATCTCCTCACGCCCAGAAGCACGCCAAAAACTGAGAACGGGGGCCGGGCTTCGTTCGACCAATGCTGGTCTCACGGCCTTTTCGTCCTCGACATAGGCAGCTATAGCAGCAATAATAGCAGCCATTACCCTCTTCTTGTCTTCCAATTGCTCCAAGCTTGACATCTCTTACATCGGGATGTTTCCATGCTTCTTCGGCGGCCTAGTTTCCCGTTTAGTACAGAGAAGTTCTAAGGCACTAATTATCTTGGGACGACTCTCCCGCGGCTGTATGACCTCATCAACATATCCCCGAGAGGCAGCAATGTAGGGATGATATAGGAGGTCACGATATTCCTGGATTTTTTCCTGCTCCTTCGCTTCACGGTCGGGTGCTGCCTCTATCTCCTTGCGGAAGATAATAGGGGTGGCTCCTTCAGCACCCATCACTGCAATCTCAGCTACGGGCCAAGCAAGAACATAGTCAGCACCCAAGTCTTTGCTGCACATGGCAATATATGACCCTCCGTAGTCCTTATGAGTGATCAACGTGATCTTGGGCACTGTGGCCTCCGAGTAGCACCAGAGAAGCTTAGCTCCATGCCTTATTATCCCAGACCATTCTTGTTCTTTCCCCGGCAAGTAACCGGGGACGTCGGCAATGGTAAGGAGCGGGATATTGAAGGCATCGCAAAACCTGATAAACCTAGTGGCTTTGTCCGAGGCATCGACATCGAGGCATCCGGCGAGATAGTTCGGTTGATTGGCAATAATGCCTACTGTCCTGCCATTAAGTCTGGCAAAGCAAGTGATCATGTTCTGAGCATAAAGATAATGAGGCTCAAGTATCTCGCCGTTATCCACAATGGAGTGGATAACGGCCCTCATGTCGTATACCTCACGGGGATCATCTGGTACTACAGTGTCAAGGGCAGGGTCTATACGGTTTGGATCATCAGTGGGCTCAATAGAAGGGGGATCTTCCATGTTGTTTGAAGGAAGGTAACTCAGAAGTGACCTAGTGAGTCCAATGGCCTCGGCATCGCTATCGCAGGCGAAGTGACATACGCCACTCTTGGTGGCATGGGTCATGGCTCCACCCAGCTCCTCCGACGTGATCTCCTCCCCGGTAACCTCTCTAATGACTGCCGGTCCAGTGATGTGCATGTAGCTTGTTTGCTTCACCATGAACACCCAATCAGTCATAGCAGGCGAATAGACTGCTCCTCCAGCCGTGGGTCCCATGATTGCTGAGATCTGGGGAATAGTCCCCGAGGCCGCAGAGTTTCGAAAGAATATCTGCCCATAGCCTGACAGGGCATCAACCCCCTCTTGGATGCGAGCTCCTCCGGAGTCGTCAAACCCCACCACAGGAACACCGCTTTTCATAGCCAGGTCCATAACCTTACATATCTTTTTAGCGTGCATCTCGCCTAGCGTTCCCCCCATTGAGGTGAAGTCTTGGGAAAAGACACAAACAGGGCGTCCATTTACTGTCCCATAGCCGGTAATAACCCCATCCGCAGGGACATGGGTTTTGTCCATACCAAAGAGTGTAGCTCGATGCTGCACAAACAAATCAAGCTCGTGGAAGCTACCAGGGTCCAAAAGGAGATCAACCCTTTCACGAGCAGTCAATTTCCCTGATTTGTGCTGTTTTTCTATCCGTTCTGCGCCTCCCAGGGCTTTTTCCTTCCTTTCCCTGTCTACCAGTTCTTTCAACCGCTCAGCAAGCGTAGCCATCCAGATTCCTCCTTACAAGTCCACTTGATTTCAACAAAGTCACTAATTGTAATCTGAATCTGTAATCAAGGCAAATGCTAACCTCGCGGCGTTAGTGTCAAGACTTGGTCAGCTCAAGATTCTGTTGGCAGGTCTGCCGAATCTTGACACATCTGTCTTTGTGGATCCGCAAGGCTCAGCCACTCCTGGAGTGCGGTAGACAGCTAAGTCCTTGGAATCACCAATTCGGCATCAAGCCATTGTCCGCATTCTACCCCGGCAAGATTCATGGTGGCATTCTGGCATATTCTCTGTTTCTCCAGCTCAAGCGACTCGTTTCGCTTCAGGATCGACCTGACTAACCATGTCGACAGTGTCCCCACATGATATTTCCTGATGGCGCCGATTGTCTGGACTGGACACTTCTCCCCCTGCTGGAATATTCGGTCGCTGGCACCGCCATAATCCATGTCGACTACAGCACAACTTTCCGCCACAGGAGCTCCCACTATCTTCTCAATGGTTGGTGTTACTTCTTCCGGTGCGCAGCCAGGCAACGCAAACGCTGCTGTTAACACCACTACCAATCCCAAAGCCAATCCTAGCTTAAGACTTTTCATTTCCACCTCCTTATCGCTTTAGCCCTGACTTCCTACTACAGGTCGGTAAGTTTCCACTCCAATAGACATCACCTCCTCCAGCAGTTCCATTACAGGCAAGGCCTAAAACAAACCACCTTTCACAATGGTAGTACGATTTGTTAGGATTTGCAGGGACTAGAGCGATTCACATGTCGAGCCTACGCCAACTTGAGTGTCAGAAATCAGCCCGGTGACAAGCCGCCGACTAACCTGATACAGACACATACTTAGCAGTGAGCAACTATCGAGCGCTAATCACACTGTGCGTGGCAGCCTTTGCCGCTATCGTTGGCTTTGGCATCTTGTTTCCCGTCCTGCCTCTTTACGCGGAAGGGATGGGCGCCTCGCCTGCTGAGGTGGGCTTAACAGTGGCGGGATACTCGTATGTTACCGCTGTGGCATTGATCCCCTTTGGCATGCTCTCCGACAGAGTAGGTCATCGTAGAATCTTGATTGCCGGTTTGCTCATTTCCTCATTAGCCCCACTTCTTTATCCCCTGGCTGACAATCTCACCCAGCTTAACCTCGTTCGAGCCTTCCACGGTTTTGCCTCAGCTATGCTTCTTCCAGCAGCAGTTGCGTTAGTCCTGAATTCGGTATCTCTAGAACGCTGCGGTGAGGCCCTGGGTTGGTTTGGCACGTCAACACAATCGGCTCTGGTGGTTGGGCCGGTACTTGGGGGCCTATTGTTGAGCCATTACGGCTTCACAGCCAGCTTCTACAGTTGTAGTGTGCTTTCATTCTTAGGCTTGATCCTTGTTCTCTTCAGGTCAAAGACCATCCAGTCAATAGCCAAAACGGAAGCGCCTACCGGCGGCTCTTTTGTCTGGCTAAAACAGCCCAAGGTGTTTGCTGGCTTAGTAGCGCCCTTCTTCTTTACCATGGGCTCAGGCACAATTCTGACCTTTATGCCTTTGTACGGCGAAGCCTTGGGCATGACTGCAACTGAGGCTGGGATCATTATTGCCGCGCTCTACGCTGGCTCAGCCCTGCTCAGACTTCCTGGAGGCAAGCTATCGGACAGAATTGGCAGAAGGCCTGTGATACTAGCAGGCTTGGCCATAAGTGGCATTGCTATGATTTCGATTTCCTTTGTTGGCTTTTTCTCTGGCTTGATTGCTATGGCTATCTGCTACGGTGTCGGTATGGGCTTAGCCATGTCGGCGGCCTATGCCTTGGTCGCTGACCTGACTTCACCCAATGTGAGGGGGTTGACCATGGGTCTGACCACCAGCTTTCTACACGCTGGCCTGGCTTTCGGCCCCACCATTATGGGTGTTGTTGCTGGCATGAGCAACTACGCGACGATGTTTCGTATCTGTACGTTGAGTCTGGTCCTGGGTTTAGTGGTCGTTTTCAGCTTAACTCAAAGGCAACGTTAGGTCTACTGGCGAAATATGAATCTTATGATAGTCTCGATGCCCCTTTTGAGCGATACAGAAGGGTCTCCAATGGAGGGAATCTCAGGGGATGAAGTGCACGTCTTATTACAATCCCCCAGGGTAGAACCTGCAATGGCGAGGCCTTGACAGTTTGGTGGGGAATGGTAATATGGAAGGCGAAGGTTTGAAGCCACAGCTAATTGCCATAGATGGCCCCGTTGCAGCAGGCAAGAGCAGCGTTGGCTCTCTATTAGCTTCGAAGTTGAATTTTGTTTTCTTCGACACTGGTATGATGTATCGAGCCTTTACCTGGAAAGCTATCAGTTTGAGCGTCTCACTTGAGGACGAAAGCGCGCTTTCCCAGTTAGCTGCAAGCACGAGCTTTGATTTCTCCCCTTCTCAAGGGGGAAACTTCTCTTTTCTCGTTGATGGCCAAGACCTTTCCTCTAGGCTGCTTTGCTCCGAGGTAGAGGGAAAGGTCTCCCTCATATCAAGGGTTGCCGGGATACGGCAGGCGATGGTATCTAAGCAACGGATGCTGGCCCAACGGGGCCGAGTGGTAATGGCAGGCAGAGATATTGGCACAGTGGTCTTACCTAGGGCCGAGTTGAAGATCTTCCTGGTTGCCCCTGTAGAGGAGAGAGCAAATCGCCGTTACAGCGAATTGCTGGAGCGAGGGGAGAAGGCGGATTTCGCTGCCGTTGTTGCCGAGTTAAGGAAGCGGGATGAGATTGATAGTCAGAGGGCTATCTCGCCGCTCAAGCCCGCTGAAGATGCCATAATAATAGATACTGAAAAACTCACTCTGGTTCAAGTCGTCGACAGGGTATATGCTCTGGCGGCAAACCGATGACCTGGCATCAAAGGATTGTCGCAAATATAGCCCGAAGCCTTTTCAGGCTTCTTCTCTCCTGGGAAGCTCGAGGGCGGGAAAACGTGCCCCCGACGGGTGCGCTCATCGTGATAGCCAATCATGTCCATCTTTTCGATCCAATACTGCTTCTGATTAGCTTCCCCCGGTGGATCAGCTTCATGGCCAAAGAGGAGCTTTTCCGTGACCCCTTCTTGAGGCCTATACTTCGATGGGCACAAGTCTTTGTAGTGCGGCGCCAGGGGACAACGGCGGAAAAGAGGCAAGCAATTCAGCAGGCGAAAGATTTATTGGATAGGGGACTGGTCATAGGCATGTTTCCTGAAGGCAAGAGAAGCCGTGAAGGAAAGCTTCTAGCCGGTAGAACGGGTTCCGCAAGGATCGCTTCACAAACAGGTGTCTTCCTTCTTCCTGTTGGCATCACTGGTACGGACAAGATCAAGGGGATAACTTGGCTATGGAGACGGCCACACATAATTGTCAACATCGGTCAACCCTTTAGGCTTCCCTCACTTGATGGCAGGTTGAACAAGACACAACTACAGCTGCTGACTACTGAGCTAATGAGCGAAATTGCTGCCCTTCTGCCGCCCGAATACCAAGGAGCCTACGGTGAACGCGCAGATTAGCAAAGCCAAGGAGCTTGGCTTGTGTTTCGGTGTCAGGAGAGCCGTCAAGATGTTGAAGGAAGCAGCCAAGAAATACGGAGAGATAGAGACCTTGGGGCCAGTAGCCCACAATAGACAGCTAGTGCAAGGACTAGCTGAAATGGGAATCAGGCCGGTAGAGACTTTGGAGCAGCTTGAAGGCAAGGTGCTAGCTATTACTACTCACGGAGCAAGCCCTGACGTATTGTCTGAGACTCAATCGCGCCATGTTCACGTCATTGATACCACCTGTCCAATAGTGAAGAGAGCTCAGAACTCAGCCAAGGAGCTAGCCGAAACTGGCTTCGATGTCATCGTCTTCGGTGAGGCAGGGCATTCTGAAGTCAAGGGATTGCTGGGTTGGTCGGGAACCAAAGGCATGGTAGCTCTCGATGGCACAGAGATCGCCGGTTCCAAGCTGTCACATCGCATAGGCGTCATCTCTCAAACCACGCAAAGTCAATCTGCCTTTGTCGAGTTCACTAGAAAGCTCATGATTGCTCTTTTCCCTAGAGTCCAGGAAATGCGTGTCATCAATACCCTATGCCGAGCAACACAAAGACGTCAGCAGGCTGCCATGACATTAGCCAAGAGGAGCCAACTTATGATCGTAGTAGGCGGATATGACAGCGCGAACACCAGGCGACTCGCTGAAGCATGTTCACCTATAGTGGAAACACATTTGGTAGAAAGAGCAGACCGTGTGGATGGTTCTTGGCTTGTGGGCAAACGC
>CAZHQV010000057.1:0-11850 GCA_964534285.1 uncultured Dehalococcoidales bacterium | reverse complement strand
CAGATCCCTCTCCGTGAAGTAATTGAAAGCATTCGCCCCATTTGCTCCGGTGAAACGCCTGCAGAGATCATCCATACAACCCTCAATAGTTCGGATTCTATCGGCAAGTGAATGTGAGCTTTCTCCCCTGTTGCTCATTCGGCCGCTCGCTGTTCTCTACTAGCTTCGTTGAGAATCTTATCGAGCAACTTCTGCTTTTCAGGCGGAAGTTGGCACACCTTAAAATCAATGTCTTGGGTCCCAAAGCGTTTTGCCCTGCGTTGGATCAGACTGCAAAACTCAGTATCTGTGAAAACCATGATTTTACTCACGTTACCCTGCAATTGTTTCAATCGGTCAAAGTCGCCCAACGCCTTGCGGACGCCGCCAGTATTTTCGCGCCCAGTTCTAGTCTTTGGCCTATTACACAAGATGGCGGCCACGATACTTCTATCCTCAGACACAGCATCAAACATGTAGACGCCGCCAGAAAGCAATGTCACCGCTCGTTCCGTGAGCGTGGTGTCTCCCAATTCTTCACCGAGCCAAACCCGCACAAATGGCTCAATCTCTTTCTTGATGCGTGTGGTATCCGCCATGCTTTACTCCTTCAGACTTCCCTTGATGGTCCAAAAAGGGCGTTCCTGGTCTGGCTTACCCCGATTGTCACACCCGAAGAGCACGAGCCGGCCTTTTGGGATGTTCATCTTGAACCACGGTACCTTCCCATCAACCTTGAACCACGATGGGCAGATGTCATAATTAAGGTCTGTTGACCGCTTAGGCGATATTAGGCCAAAATAGGGCCTTACCTGGGGCCATCGCTTGCCATCGTCTCGAAAGATCTGCTTGAGGCGCTCGACTTTGTGCTTGAATTGTCTGTTGCTGAAGGCAGTTACTCCTTTGGCCTCCAACATAATGAGGTGACACATTCCCGAAGGATCTTCATACGAGACCAGTAGGTCAACATCCTCTTGGGTGCCGTCAACCACCTTGTCCACGTTTTTATATATGCGATTCTGAGCCGGCTGTTCGAAGGTTAACACGCAGGCCGCATAAATCCAATTAAGGTGATAGTCCATAGCCACGAAGGCGTCTTCCGGAACAGTCAGCTTGAACTCCCAATCCAGATCGGTCCGGAACTTCGTCTCGAGCCTAAACTTTGGGTTGCCCAATGCCATACCCAGCAAGAAGAAACGCTCTTTCCGGTTGAGTTTCTCAAGATTTTCAATAATGTTTGACATGCCTCACCTCCAATTTATAGAACCTTTGTTAGTCCGTGTCAAATCGATCCTAGCTGTTTGATGCAACGAACAAGTCGTTTCCTTAGCCATTGACTACGCAGGATGTGAGGTTTGGTTCCCTGCGTCAAGACAAGGATTAGCTCGAGTCTACTTAACATTTGTCAGTTATGTGCAATCCACCTCTCTAGGCATAATCTCTCGCTCACACATAGAAAGAGGCTATGTATCTATACCTTATACCGCCATTCTGCAGTATAATGCTGATAAGTCAGAAGTAAAACAATCGGAGTGCTGAGCTGGTCTCTCTGCACCTTATCGGAGCACTAGTAGTTGAAGAGCGGCGTACCCAGACAAAGTTCGAGGTATCTGGCTGCGACGTGGCGGAAAAGGTCGCTCATCATGAGACTGACCGTTGGGAGTACATCAACAAGCAACAGTACTCTGAAGGAGTCCCACCGGAGGTGTGGGACTTTCACATTGGTGGTTATCAGGTTTGCCAGAAGTGGCTAAAGGACCGTAAGGGCAGAAAGCTGCGCTATGATGAGCTGACTCATTATCAGTAGGGTAATAGTAGCGCTGAAAGAGACCATCCGGCTCATGGCAGAGATAGACGACCTGCTTCCCAGGTGGCCGATGGAGTAAATTAGGATAGGACATTGGTTGGAGATTGGAATATGGCGATAGGTACACACGTGAAACTTCCAGAAAAGTGGGCAAACCCTGAGATACTGATATGGGCAAGGACGCGCATGGGACTTAATCCAGAGCAAGTAGAATCCCTTGCAGGCATACGTGCTGACCGAATAAGGGATTGGGAACATGCCAGAGAAGCCCCTGCATTATCTGACCTCCAGAATCTGGCCGAAATATACGATTGCCCTGTAGGCTATTTCTTCCTGGATTCACCGCCGGAAGAAAAACAAATGCTGGACTTCAGAGGCCTGACGGCGGAGAAAATTGATGCGCTGAGCTACGAGACCCATGTGCATTTGAGCGAATTTCTCAGGCTCACAGACTACTTGGCTTCATTAGTAGAAAATCTTAATTTATCGCGCAAAGTTGACGTCCCTACGGTCGATCTAGATGAACCTGTAGAATTGGTTGCAAGCAGAGAAAGGGAAAAATTCGGTTTCACGCCAGAAACAAGAGAGCGGTGGGCTACAGCAAATGAAGCCTTCGATTTCTGGAGGGAAGCTATCGAATCGAAAGGAGTGTTCGCCATAGCTTTAAAGCTAAACGCAAGTGAGGTGAGGGGAGCTTCCAGATGGGAATCCCCACAAGTGCCAGCAATTCTTGTGAATCGCATGGACATGGAAGCAGCTACGGGACGCACCTTCACCCTTCTACATGAGTGGGCACATTTGTTAATTAAACAGCCGGGATTGGTGTGCGATTTCCGTGGACAGGCAAAAGGCGCTAATGTTGAACGTTTTGCCAACCAGTTTGCAGCTGAAATATTAGTCCCCAACAAAGAATTTGAGGTCTATCTCAAGACGCGAAACCTGTATCAAGAACGCTCCCGTTGGGGAGATCCCCTACTGGATGACATTAGACGAGATTTTAAGGTCAGTCGAGACGTCATTGCCGTCTCACTGGAAGAAATGGGGCTTGCTCCTAAAGGATTCTACCGCAATAAACGTGCTTCATGGGATCTGCGCAAGCCATTTTTTGTGGGTCTCACAGGTACGAGACGGGGCAGAACGAAGTCTCTAATCAGGTTGTCAGAGATTGGCTATCCTGCGGCAAACCTCTTGTCAGTAGCTTGTGAGCGTGCAGCAATCTCAAAACTGGACTTGGCTGAAATCCTTGACATGAAAGTGGAGCAGGCTGAGAGGTTTGTATCGTGGGTGCGAGGAAATCGCAGAGGCCGCGGGGCAATTTAATTCCTCCCCATAATGTTTTCTGTTGCGATTCAGCTTCATTAATCGACCTGCGCGATGCTGGCCTGCTACGTAAGACCAGAGGTCTGGTGCAAAGCGGTAGAGTCAAGATTCCCCAAGGGGTGTTTAGGGAGTTACAGCAGAAAACGGATAGGTTGGCGAAGACAATCAAGCAATGGAAAACGAAATATTCCTTTGTGGTCAATTTAGACCCTAAAGCTCTGGAGCTATTACCGGATATTGAGAGAAACTATGGGCCGCAGTTCAGTGTTGGCGGCAAAACCTATCCAGGGTTCTGGAAAAGCCCCAGTGGTAGGAGATCTGTGGATGCCCAGGTTGTGGCCTTGGCAGAGTCTCGCGGATGGATAGCCGTCTCAAATGACAATTCTATTCACGGCGCATGTATGCTAGAGAACGTTGAATGCCGTAGGTGGGAGGAAATTGGCAGACTATTATTGGGGCCTGAACAACCTCACCTGCCGGGCTTATAAACTACTTCACGGCAGACATCGCCACTCGGTAACGAAGTTACACCTTTCGTCAGAATGTTGCTCTATGACGTCTGTATGCCTCGACTGCAAGAACTGTCCCTCAAGGCGCTCAGCTGATTGTGAGTAGGATAGCATCGAATGCGAAGACTGTGCGAAATGTATTTACTAACATGAAGGAGGTTCTGGCCAATCCATGAGTTGCTTCTCTATATCGGCGAGTTCTGCAATAACAGTAGCCCAACCTTCCTTCCATCTCGTGTCAAGTGCCTCACTCGGTTGGCAGAGCTTTCTTGTACTCGATAACAAGCCGTTACACAAAGCAACCAGATTGCGCGAGCTGAGTGGAGCCTGGTCTGGCAAAGACATGGTCTTCGGTAGCCTCGGCGTTTCCACCCCAGTATGGTATGCGACCAGTCGACTAATGCTCAGTAGCGCGCGTTTTACACGAGTACGTAGTAAATAGGCTGAATCCGGTTCGCTGGCAATATCACGAACAGCTTCGATTAGTTCCAAACACTCTTTCTTGGTATGCACTTACTTCCTCCTTGAGGAGTGTTAAGAAATTGCGCGCCCAAGTTACCCACAGGCATACGTCACTTTCTGACGGTTCAAAAGGAAGTGATGTACGCCCAGCTTCATATAGCCGAAACTGGTAGACCCGTTCAAATCCATGTATCACCGTGTCCGGAAAACCCCACCGTTTGGCAACAAACTGAAACGGTTCTAGCCTACCAAATTTGGGACTACCAATGAGATAAGAAGCCAACACCGCAGAATGTCTCAAGACTGTCGCTATTACTGACATTTCAAAGGCGGGGGTACTACCTTTTTCAAGCCCTTCTCCTACGTCGGCAATACAGTTGGTGAACGCTCGAATATCCCGGTCTACGTGTCGATATGGGCAGAGGCTCCGTAGTATATATTCCAGACGTCTATCGCCTTCTAAGCTGACGATTAATGGCCTTCCTTCTAACTTCAAATGCTGTAGGAAAAGAGAACCGTACCGCGCCATTGACTCTACCTCTTTCCATTCGTATTGACTTATCGAAATTTGGCTGCGGTTAAATTCAAGCTGATTTAAGATTTCATCACTTTCGAGTTTCCCAGCGACAAAAACATCGATATCGCTGTAGCAATCATGGTCCTTGCGAGCATACGAACCATATAGCCAGATAGCATATTCACTCATAATCATCGCCGTAAAATCGCTCTGAAGAGCAACGCTACAAAAAGACCGACAATTACTACTCCGCAAAAAATTTCCGCTGTCAAGATAGCCTTAGTCGCATTGGAAATAGCTACTACATCAGATGGACTGGCACCTGGTAGTATCGTTCTCATGCTGAGCCACATAATATCACTGATACCAACATTGGATTGCTCTTGTATATGCAATCCATCACGAAATACCCATAGAAGCACAGGGAAAAACGCTAATGTGAGTAGGACAAAATTGCGTAGAAGAACGCTCCATCGTTCTCCGTATCCCCACAGTAACCCATTTGTCCTACTGGCAAGAAGCGATATTAGTGCACCCCAACGGCGAATACCCGGATAGTGATTTTGGTACCAACTACTGGCCGAACGTACTGCAGCCCAAAGGTGACTCTCTTGTGCCTTGATTGACTGAAGTCGATAGTTGCGCGCCTCCTTAGTAAGGCCGAGCATTTCGGAAGCATGAGCCAGTATTGCTGTTAATTCTCGCCGAAGGTTAGGTTCTGAAGGCAGGTTATACTCCATTTCAGAATAAGGTATCAGACAACCATCAAACGAGGCGTATCTAAAGTCACAAGATTGGACGGATACTCTTGGGAATTGACATCCGTGGAACTTGGACCCAGCAAATCTACAGTCGCGTATCCGGGACATTCTGAAATAACACCCTATGAAAGTGCAATCCATGAACTCACAATGGCTTAGCTCAACGTCCTTGAAACTCACGTTAGCGAAAGTGCAGTGACGGAAATGCTTACAGGTCACCTTGCTACCATCAAGACGTTGAGCAGCAAACAAACGGTCCTCGATGGGGTCAGCTTCGCACGGGTATCTGCAAATATCACGCCCTAATAGATAGGCTTCGGCACGAATTTCCATCATTCAAACTTCCAAATCCATGCGCCACTGTCGGATAGGTAGCTCGGTCTATGTTTTGCTCCAGACAATTTCTATCACTTGTGACCGATATCTTCCAAATCTATGTGCACAATGCCTGGAACATTGTATCATAGTTCCGTAGTGGTAAATGACCTTTGGACTATACTCATTTTCGCTGACGTTTTTCGGTAAGGGATTCAAGCTGCACAAAAAGCCACTTCGTTACCTCGAGGAATAATAATAGGCTGAGGAATAACCCTCTCAAATTGCTCCCTTATTCCTGCGAATTGATGCCTGGGACTGGTTATCGGTTCAGTTTCCAGACCTGTGCGTTCAGATTGGCTGCAATGCTAACCCAGATTATATATGGAATGAGAAGCCCGCCAGCGATGGGCGACACTGCAAAGAACGTAATGATGTTGACTAATATGGCTACCCAAAGTACAAGAATCATAACCATTCCACCGAGAAGGGATCTAAGCCCAAAGAAAACCACGGACCACAGGATGTTCAGAGCCAATTGAACCCAGAACACTACAAAAGCTATTGTTACCCCTTCTTGCCCTAGTCCTTCTCGCCAGACCAGGAAAACGGCGATACCCATCAAAAGGTAAAGAGTGATCCAGATGGGTGCGAAGACAGAGTTGGGAGGGGTGAAGGCTGGTTTCTTTAAGCCCGCATACCAGGTGCGAATTGCGGGGGTCGTGAAAATGGCACCGATGCCACCTGCTCCTTCGCAGGCGACTATGCTGACTATCAGCTTAATTATGTCCATCGAATTCACGTATTCAAACTCCGTTGATAACTTACTTCAAACAGTAGTACCTCTGCTAGCAAGATTATTCGGTTTGCACAGAGTTTGTCAAAGATTTCCTCTTAACGCTAGATGAGACACGGTGGTCCAGCCCAGTCCAGCGGGAGTCCAACTTTAGTTCAGAGCGTTCAAGTTATGTTCAGGATGTTCAATTTACCCTATGGACTACCCTCTGGTATTCCTGACGACCCTTCCTGAGGCATCCCTGAAGCGTTTCTTAGGGACAACCCTGAAGCTTTGGGAACGTTTCCTAGGGTGCATCCCTGGGGAGTTCTCCTTGGAAAACTCCTGGCAAGTCCCTGAGAACTGATGATGACGTGTGTGGTGCTCCTATAGATGCCCCATAAACCTTTTACGTACGCTCCATGAACTCTCTATGGACGCTCCTTGATTGAAGGGAG
Source organism: uncultured Dehalococcoidales bacterium (assembly GCA_964534285.1). Taxonomy (GTDB): domain Bacteria; phylum Chloroflexota; class Dehalococcoidia; order GIF9; family AB-539-J10; genus JADFUX01. Next base: position 4,947 of record CAZHQV010000057.1, on the reverse strand, counting down.
GGCAGCCATCGCTATACTCAGAAATATGCGACTCACTGCTGCACATACCATCGGAATGTTCAGTGTCATGTCCATGAGGATAGGCATATAACCTTCAGGTGATCTCCCCGTGAGAAAGGCGGCTTGCCGCTGACCAAACCCTATTTGACATCGTCTTGCTGCTACGGCAACAATAAGCAAGAGTTGGAAGAAGGAGGTGGAGTACTGTGGCAACAGGTTACTGCATGAAGTGCAGGAAGAAGATTGAGATGAGGAAACCTAAGCTGGTTACGTTCAGGAACAAGACGCTAGCCGTGACGGGAGTCTGTCCTAACTGCGGCACGAAGGTATTCCGAATAGGAAGGGGCTAGGTCACGAGTGCAGTCAAACCAGAAAGGACGTTGACCAAGAGGCTATTCCTTCCAATCATTCTCGTAATCATAGCGACAGCGCTAGTCCTATTCAGGACAGGGGATGGCTGCGCTTTGATCGGGGACACCCTCGTTTCCGGCGACGAGGTAGCTGGTTATACAAGGGAAACAGATGATCGTGATTCATCGACTGCCACCATCACGATCACAATGAAGACTCCACCCCTGCCCGACGAGTAGGGGTGAACTAACACCTTCTGGTTTAATGTTGGATTGAAACAGATAGGACTGATGGGGGCAAATCCCTTAAAATCCGCTTCCCCAAACGGAGTGTGGGTTCGAGTCCCGCCCTCGGCACAATATTTTGCTTAACTTTGCTTGATTCCAGCTTCGAAGGCTGCTGAAAATTGCTTAACCCGTCAGTTATCGCCCTACTCGCTGGTCTATTACCACGAATCACTCTGGATAGGTAACTGGCGCTGACTCCAAGCTCTTCCATAGGTTTTTTTCTTTTCATTCCTTTTACCTTCCTTTAGCTTTCCTCTCTAGCTCTACCTCTGCCGACATCGCAGTCACCTATTACTTAAGCGCGCTTTGCCTCACTTCTTGCCCCCTCGTCTATTCTCAACGAGCAAATAGTGGACCTCATCTCCAAATCGGTTTGCCCTGATAGATGCTGCGGGAGGTGGAATGGTAGTGCCTAGTGAATCCGATGTCAAGACGAATAAGCAAGATTCCTGGTCCTCGCCAATCAAGAAAAAAGCCAGTATTGCGTAGCTACGGCGACTCGCGGCAACTCTGAAGGCACTCAGAGTCCTCGGATGTATCCGATGCTCTGTGGGGTAGTAATAAAGAGGCACAAAGTCACCCAATCTCGAAGCACCGCCTAGGGAGCCGCCCGCTGACCTCCGCCAAGAGGCCAGCAACTGCCAGAAGCACAGGTATTTGTGCCTGAGGCTACAGAAGCAGGTTCTTTGGACTGCCTACCGTATGCCGCCGCTTAACAGTTCCCGGAACCAAAGCTCAAGGAGTCGCCAGATACACGACTTTGAAGCAGAGCACGGAATTATCATAATTATGATAATAATTGTCATAACTTCAGGTATCCTATAGCACGGATGCCAGCCTGTTGGTGGCCCCAGTGTGGACAGCACAAGGAAGTTTTGCGCTGGCTTTCGGTCTCGGCACTTGGCAAAGGAAGAGTACCTCTCTTTTCCGTGAAGAAGGGTGCGACTCTGTCTCAGTCGGGATTGCTCAAGAAGCTCAGCATGTGAATGGATGCCCAGCGTTCCTATTCTCGACTACACTTTTCAGGCCGCTGTTGCTTGGTCTTGTTAGCTTCTCTACAACTCAGCCAGAAACGAGGACAGGATAGTTAGTCGTCCCGAGTTGCTTCACAGCGTCTAGGGGCCAGACTACCGAGTTGACCCTCACTTTCTCAAGAAGTATATTTATCGCCTTGGGTGTAAGGTAGAACAGGATCCTAGTAATGCCCAAGGCATCCTCACCGAAAGAGGCGTCGGCTATATGGTTAAACCGCTGATTCCGGTCACCAGCCGCGCTTTGTAACCAAAAACAGACCTTTTGTAACCAAAAAGAGACCTTTTGTAACCAGACTGTCACTGACTTTCGTGTCTTCTACAATTAGACTGTGTTAAGGAGGTCGTGTGAAGGGTGCATAAAATCCTACTCATTCATCCTGACCCGCGGGTGAGTGACGAGTTGACTTTCATATTGCAGCACTCAGGTTTTCAGGTGGTAAACACAAGCGGGGGTGAGCAAGCTCTGGCTGAGATACGTAGAAGGCAGCCTGATCTGATAGTTATGGCCGAGGGTAGCCAGAGACTGACTGGAGACTGGGGCATATCCTTACAAAGCGTGGCCTTCTGGAATGACACTTCTCCTGAGGTTAACAACAACAAAGTCGTGAACAACATGGTAACCGCAGAAGATGGCCTCACCGGAATCGAGATATTCACGTATAATGCAGCCGTTAGTGCTACCCTGGTAGCAGAAAACAACAAGCTTATGCGCAACTCTATCAGCGGATATGCTACGGCCATAGACGATGGCGGTACCGAGAGCAAAGTGCATGCCAATGCGTCGCCCTAGTGTTAAGGTAGTGTAGGGAGAACAAAGGTAGGGCTTGCGGTGGATTTGGGGGCAGGGCTACAAGTCCTTCGAAATTGTGTTACTATCGTGTGTGTGGAGGGGCACTACCTGAGCCACTGGGTCCATCCGCACAGGAGTCTAGGAACTACCCCACCAAAGCGGAACGCAAGGCCGCTGCTTTCAACTTGCACGTTCATCGCGACACTCAGTAATTCGACGCCCGGAGGAGCATCCGGTGCTAACGTTTCCTTTCACGTAGACGACGCCTTCATTGGCAGCAACACTACCTATGGAGGTGGCGTCGCCACACTAGATATCGTGTCCCGACCTGGCGGCGTTTACCCGGTCGAAGCCCCTGCCGCAGGGTGCCTACAAGGGGAAGCGGTTTTCGCGGTCTATGACGCCACGGTCGATGAAGAAGCTTCGGAGGACTTGCTGGGAGGCCTGCAGGATCAGGACATCCTGACCGAGGATCAAGCCGAAGCCATCGAAGACTGTGCCGACGATGACGAAGAGGAATACTGGCGTGACGGTTTTAGCCTTAGGAGGGGGTAGGAATATGGCGGATAGACTGAAAGGCAAGGTTGCAGTGGTTACGGGTGGCGGTCGGGGTTTGGGCAGAGCTCATGCCGTGGCCCTTGCCGCGGAAGGAGCTAAGGTTGTGGTGAATGACTTGGGCGGTGGTTGGGATGGTGCAGGAAGTTCAAGTGGGCCGGCTGATGATGTGGTGGCTGAGATTAGCGAGACCGGTGGCGAGGCGGTAGCCAACTACGATTCGGTAGCTAGTCGAGAGGGGGGAGAAAGAATCATCAGCTGTGCCATAGGGAAGTTCGGCAGGTTGGACGTTCTGGTCAACAATGCGGGCATCCTAAAGGACCGCATGGTGTTCAAGATGACCGAGGAAGAATGGGATGCTGTGATAAAGACCCACCTTTACGGTCATTTCTATTGTACCGTGCCAGCCTGTGTCATATTCAGGGAACAAAGGAGCGGGCGCATCATTAATACCGCTTCTGAGGCTTGGTTGGGGAACCCAAGTCAGGCAAATTACAGCGCTGCCAAAGCTGGCATTATTGGCCTTACTAGAACAGTGGCACGGGATATGGGGAGATACGGAGTCACGTGCAATGCCATTTGCCCGCTGGCCAGAAGCAGGCTTGGCCTGAGACCTGAGCAACTCGAAGCTGCCAAGAAGGCGGCGGAAAAGGGTGATACTTCCATGCTTGAGATGTGGACAGTGATCGAGCAGATAGAGCCAGAGGATGTGTCACCTTTTGTGGTGTTTTTAGCAAGTGACGAGGCAGCTAATATAAATGGATGCGTCTTTGCAGTTCATGGAAGAGATATAGGGATATATCCCGATCCTGCTGTGGCGAGAACCATTTACAAGGAAGGGAGGTGGACTGTGGATGAGTTGATGAGGATTGTGCCTCAGACATTGACCAAAGGGCTAGTGAACCCGTCTCCCCCAGTTCCAGCGAAATAGGCGGCTTTTACATAAGATCAGCAAGTTAAACGGGGAGGTGCAGGTAATGGCTGGTATTTCAAATGAAGAGGAGTTGAAGACGATCGAAGAGTCCATGCAGCGCTGGGAAGGCACCACGCTTAGAAGCGCTTTAGACAGACACAGCGAGCGGAAAGAGAAGTTTGTGGGCTATACCTGGAGGGATATCAAACGCTTGTATACCCCTCTTGACGTAAGAGATTTGGACTACAATAGGGACCTCGGATTCCCTGGTGAGTATCCTTATACCAGAGGTATCCAGCCAACTATGTATCGAGGAAGGTTGTGGACTATGCGGGCGCAGACTGGTCTTGGTGGTTCAGAGGAGACTGCGGAGAGAATAAAGGCTCTTATGAAGGCTGGCGAGATCGGCCTGAGTCTGGACTTTGACCTCCCTACTTGGCTTGGCCTAGACCCCGATGACGCAAGATGCGAAGGTGAGGTGGGCCGGACAGGGCTCTCTGTGAGCTCTCTCGAGGATTTCAAGTTATTGTTTAGGGATATTCCTCTGGACAAGGTTACCACTTCGATGACGATCAATTTCCCTGCGCCCATTCTCTATGCAATGTATCTCGCCGTGGCGGAGGAGCAGGGTGTGCCCTTTGAGAAGTTGTCGGGCACGCTCCAGTTCGATCTCCTTAAGGAATATGGCGGCACAAATGCCTATGTCTTCCCTCCCAGACCATCTCTAAGATGGTGGACTGACCTGGTAGGCTTCTGCGTCAAGCACACGCCTAGATGGAACCCCGTTAGCCTGTGGATGATGCCAGGACAGGGCAGAGCACATCAGCCGCCAGGTGAATACATTGGCTATGCCTTCGCCAAGGACATGACTTACATAGATGCGGCGCTGGAAGCCGGCCTCGGCATAGACGATTTTGCTCCCCGGTTGTCCTTTATCGCCCCCTCCGGGATTGACTTCTTTGAGTCTATAGCTAAGCTTCGGGCAGCACGCCGGCTTTGGGCTAGAATCATGAAGGA